>DASXPS010000025.1 GCA_036493475.1 Sporichthyaceae bacterium
CTCGGTGAGCAGATCCAACCCGAGGAACTGCAACTGGGCGAGCGCGAGGTGTTGGCGGCGGAGCAGCTCCACCACGTCGTGCTCGGGCAACTGCCACAGGTTCTCGAAGGTCTTGCGGACCTCGCACAGCGCGGACTCCAACTCCGCGAATGCCTGCACCGGCCCGGTGTCCATGAGACGAACCTACGCGGCACCACCGACAGTTCCGGACCTGAATTCTCATCCCCACAAGGAATCTGACAAAGGGTCAGTCAAAGATGATCACCGGCCGCCCCGACGTCGCGCTCCCGCCCCCACCGACCCGTCTCGACTTCGCGCACCCGCCCCCACCAGCCCGCACCGACCCCCGTGGCGCACCCGCCCCCACCTCCAGGCCGCCCTAACCCGCCACCAACCCGGGCGTAGAACCCCCCATCCTCCAGGCCGCACTAACCCGCCACCAACCCAGCCACAGAACCCCCACCCACCGGCCACATTCCGATAACGTCCAAACGATCTTGACCAGTACCCCGCGATGTTCTGACCACACCCGGCGCTGGCGTTAACCGCTTGGGAGGTGACACGCAACCGCCTCCGGGCATTGGATTTGATCATGGACGTCCGGCGCGCATTCGGCCTCCTGGGCCTCACCGGCCTCGTCGGCGCGATGCCGCTGTTCCTCTGCTCTGCACCCATCCGCCCCCCCGCCCACGCCCGGCCGAACGCGATCGCCCTGACCTCCGTCGCCCGGGCGCTCTACACAACACCCGACCTCCGCGCCCTACCCGACGTCACCGCCGACGTCCCCGTCGTCCAAGCCCAACCGCACCCCGACTGCCTGGTCCTGCGCTGCGTCGCCCTCACCTTCGACGACGGCCCCGGCCCCTACACCACGCGCCTGCTTGGCCTGCTCGCCGCGGCCAACGTACGCGCCACGTTCTTCCTCATCGGCGAATCCGCCCGGGACTTCCCCGACCAGGTACGCGCCGAGCAGGCGCAGGGCGAAGAGGTGGGCGACCACAGCTGGTCGCACCCTCAGCTCACCCACCTCGACGACCCGCAGGTCGCCGACCAGTTCAACCGCACCGCCGACGAGATCGCGTCCCTGGACGGACAGCGCCCGACCCTGATCCGCCCGCCGTACGGCGCAGTGGACGCCCGGGTGAACTCCGTGCTCGGCGACCAGGGTGCACCGGAAATCCTCTGGTCCGTGGACACCCTGGACTGGCTGCACCGCAACCCGGACTCGGTCTACGAGCGCGCCATGCACGACGTGCGGCCCGGCTCGATCATCCTCATGCACGACATCCACCCGACCACCGTCGACGCCGTGCCGCGCCTCATCGACGCACTGAAAAGTCAGGGGTACACCCTTGTGACGGTCAGTCAGCTATTCGGCGGCACCCTGGAGCCCGGTAAGCTCTACTTCGGCCGCGAAAAAGAATGGACTGAGCACAACCAGCCCGAGCAGACGCCATCGCCGGACCCGTCCATCGCCGCGGCACTGACTGAGTAGCTCACCCCACATTGCGGCCCGCGCCGCCGTCTCCGGGAACTCCTGAATACGCCGGGCGATCCCCGCGAGCGCCGCCCGGTCCTGTTCCTCGCGCACCGCGATGGAGAACTCGATATCGGTCACCACGTCCCACCGCGTGGATGTGCAACGGTGTCTGCGGCGTGCGCAGACCCGGGTCCACCTTGCCCAGCGGCAGCAGCGTTTCGAGGTGCATCCCGCCAGACTGTCAGGCCAGCTCGAGCGCCTCGGCCAGTGCCCGATGCCCGGCGGACAGCTCGTCGCCGAGCACCTGAATGCTCACGTGGTTCGCGCCCGCCTCGGTGTGCGCGCGTAGACCGGCGGCGACGGTCTTTGCGTCGCCGTGCAGGGCGAGGGCGTCGACCAGTCGATCCGAGCCGCCGTTGGCCAGATCGTCCTCGGTGAAGCCAATACGCAGCAGACTGCGCCGGTAGTTCACCAGTTGCAGGTAGAACTGGACGGTGGGTCGGGCCAGCGCGCGCGCTCGCTCCGGGTCGGTGTCCAGCACGACCTTGTGCTCGGGGGCGAGCAGCACGTTCGGGCCCACAATCTCCCGTGCCTCGGCGGTGTGCCGCGGCGTGGTCAGGTAGGGGTGGGCGCCCGCGGTGCGCTGGGCGGCCAACTTCAGCACCTTCGGCCCGAGCGCGGCCAGGCACATCCGGTCGGCCGGTACACCCTCGGCCGCGCAGCGCTCGAGGTACTCCACGGTGGTCTGGTACGGGTCGCGGAACTGCGAGGTCTTCTCGGGGTGCCCGATGCCTACGCCGAGCAGAAACCGGCCCGGGTGCTTGGCCTCCAGGCGGTGATACGACGCGGACGCGTCCTCGGCCGGCACGGCCCAGATGTTCACGATGCCGGTGGCCACCTTGATCCGCTCGGTGGCGTCGAGGATGTCCTCGACCTCGGTCAGCTTCGCCGCGGGTGATGCGCCCACCCAGATCGAGCCGAAGCCCAGTTGTTCCGCCTCGACCGCGACGTCCGGGGTCGCCTTCGCCGTGGACTGCCAGATGCCATAGCTGCCGAGATCCATGCCGCTCTCCTTTAGTTGCCGCTCCTACCCAACCAGCGGCAACACAAGGGGCTCAACTCGGATTCCGCACACGGTCAGGACTTCGGGCAGCCGCCGGTCTTGCCGTGCCCGCCGATCGAGCCGGTGTCGTAGTTCGCCCAGGCCCCGTTGTCGTTCTGTACGCACATGCTCCATTGCTTGGTCTTGGGGTCGAACTTGTACGAGGCCAGGGAGTCCGACGGGTCCATGTACAGCCCGCCCTGCGTCATGGACTTGGCCAGCCCGGCGAGGTCGGTGGGGTAGCCGTGCGCGGCGAAGTACCCCCCCAGCCTGGGCGCGACCTGGTTCACGTCGGCCATGGCGATGGCCTCGGCTGCCTCCGGCGACAGCGTGGCGGTCGCACCGGGCGCGGCGCCGGTGGTGCCCGACGGCTTCCCCGAGTCAGTGTTGGACTTCCCACCACCGCAACCGGCCAGCAGTGCGGTGGTGGTGGTGAGAACGAGAACGAGCGCGGAAGGCTTCACCGGACCATCGTCACCGATTTGCCGCGCTCAGATGACCGAATCGACGTCGTGTCGCACCAGGTTGTCCAGCGCACGCTCGGCGACCGCGGCGATGGTCATCGACGGATTGCACGCCGCGGTGGTGCCGGGCATCAGCGCGCCGTCGAGCACATACAGCCCGCGTTGGCCGTGCACCCGCCCGTCGAGGTCACACACGGGGCCCAGGCATGCCCCGCCCAGCGGGTGCCAGGTGGTGGTGTCCAGCGTGGTGGTGTTCAGCAGCAGCGACGTGGCTCCGGCGATGCGGGTCAGCCGTTCGTGGATGCGCCGGGCGACTGCGGCATCCGACCCGGCCGGGAAGTCCAGCAGGGCCTCGTCCTTGCCGCTGTCGTAGCGGAAGGTGCCGCGTCCGGCGCTCACCCCGTAGCCGACGAGCATGGTGGTGCGGTCATTGCCGGGCACCGGCGGCACCGAGGCCTGGATGACCGTGGTGGCGTTGGCCGGTTCCGCCCACTCCTTGCTGGAGTAGATGACCGGGCCGCCCTGCGGCGCACCGAACGACTCGGTCAGGTCGGTCCAGGTGTAAATCTGGTCGCCGTTGGAGCCCCAGCCCGCGCCGACGCCGTCCGGTAGGTCGGTGATCTGCCCGCGCCCAGCCGCCTGCACCAGCAGCTTGGTGGTGTTCGCGCTGCCCGCGGCCAGTATCAGTGTGCGGGTGCTGATCAGCTTGGTCTCCTGCACCGTGCCGCTGGTGTCGATGCGTTCGACGTGCACGGTCCAGCCGTGGCGCTCGCGCGCGATATCGACCACGTGGTGCAGCGGAGCGACCTCGACCAACACGGTCGCCTCGGCCTGCTTCAGGTAGGTCACGTCGACGGTGTGCTTGCCGCCGTTGTTCACCCCGAGCGCGCAGTCGCCGTTGGTGTAGGACGGCTTCATGTCCCCGTGCAGCTCGCGCAACGCATACGACCAGTCGATGGGCATCGGCACCTTCTCGACGCGGTATCCCGCCGCCCGCGCGTGGCTCGCAAACAGCCGGGCCGCGGCGTAGTTGTCGTTCTCGATCAGTGCATCGGGCGCGGTGGCCAGGCCGAGCATGCGCGCCACCCGCGGGTAGTAGACACGGTCCATGCACTCGTATTCGATGCCGGCCGGGAAGGTGGCGGCGAACAGTTCGGCCGTCGGTTGCAGGCTCATGCCCTGGTAGGCCAGCGACCCGCCGCCCACGCCGGCCGCGCACATGATCGCCATGCCGGAGCCCTGCACCCGCTCCAGTAGCCCGGTGTACCGGCGCGGCGAGGTCGGCAGGTCGAAGAACAGCCCGGAGTTCATCCAGGAAGCCCGTTCGTCCAGCGAAGCGATGCCGGGGAAGGTGTTGGCGTTCGGCCCGGTGGGCCAGCGCTTGCCCCGTTCCAGCACCAGCACCGGGACGCCTGCCTGCGCGAGGCGCAACGCGGTCACCCCGCCGCCGAAGCCGGACCCGACCACCACGACGCGTCGGGTGTCTCGACTGAGCGGAATGCGGCGGGTGGCGGCCGCGGCCCGCGGCGTGCGCAGCAAGGGGGTGACGGAGGCCGCTGCGGCCAGCGTCCCCGTCAGGAATGCCCGACGGCTGTACATCGGCGGCCCCCGTTTCCCCATCCCCGACAGGGAGAAATGTCCCAACTTACAGCGTAAGTGTCAAGGCATGTGTCCGCTTTGGGAGGTATATACATTTCCTGTGCGCTACATATGAATCGGCATCCTTCGCTAGATTCAGGGACCATCGCTCTGCCTGTCGACGTTGTGATCAACATTGGCGCCGCTCCGACGCCCGCCGTCACAACTAAGGAGTGTGAATTCCATGCCTTCGCACCGTCGTCCACGCGTCCGCAGGTCCCGCATCGCCGCCGTCACCACCGGTGCCGCACTGGCCCTGAGCACTGTCGCTGCAGTCGCTCCCTCGGCCTCGGCTGCGGACAACCCCGGCGGCCCACTCGGCGCGCTGGTCGACCCGGGCGGAAAGTGGGCGCCGGCCGCCACGGCGACCGTCCACCCCGGCGTCGTCACGCTGACCAAGGACGCCCAGTGCACCGCCAACTTCATCTACACCGCCAACGGCCACACCTATCTGGGCCAGGCGGCGCACTGCTCCGGCACCGGCCAGTCCACCGATACCAACGGCTGCACCTCGAAGTCCCTCCCGCTGGGCACGCCGGTGAGCATCGTGGGTACCAACGTGGTCGGAAAGCTCGTGTACAACTCCTGGCTGACCATGCAACGTGACGGGGAGAAGGACCCGAACGTCTGCGCCTACAACGACCTGGCGTTGATCGAGATCCCGTCCGCCGCGGTGTCGCAGGTCAACCCGTCGATCCCGGTGTTCGGCGGTCCCAACGGGCTGAACACCACCGGGACGAAGGCCGGGGACCCGGTGGAGTCCTACGGCAATTCCCCGCTGCGCCACGGGATTGCCGTGCTCTCACCGAAGACCGGCGCCAGCATCGGTGACGATGGTGACGGGTGGACCCACTCGGTGTACACGCTGACTCCGGGTATCCCGGGGGACTCCGGTTCGGCGTTCCTGGATGGTTCCGGGCGTGCGCTCGGTGACCTGTCGACGTTGTCCATCGCGCCGACCCCGTTGAGCAATCAGGTCAGCGACCTGGCCCATGAGCTGGCCTACGCCCGCGCGCACTCCAACCTGAAGAACCTGCGGTTGGTGGCCGGCACCGAGAAGTTCACCGGCGCAATGCTGTAAGCGACGGCGGCGGCGGAGGTGCCTCGGGGCACCTCCGCCGTTTGCTGTTTCAGGGCGCGTCGTGGAACAGGATGCCCAGCGCGACCCGCCGTCCGCTGCGCACCACCGACACCCCGTGCCGGACCGGAGACGCCGACCAGCCGCGGGCCGAGCGCACCGGCCGATCCCGGGTGGTGAACACCAGGCCCCGGCCGCGGGGCAGCGCCAGCACCGTTGCCCGGGATTGGGCCCGCGGACGCTGCTCAACGAGCACGAACTCGCCGCCGGTGTGGTCGACCTCCGGGGTGGTCAGGTTGATCACCACCTGCAGCGGGAACACCAGGTCCCCGTACAGGTCGCGGTGTAACGCGTTCCAGTCGCCGGGGCCGTACCGCAGGATCAGCGGCGTGGGCCGGGTCTGCCCGGCGGCGTGACACTGCGTCAGCCACTCGGTGAAGTCGTCCGGCCAGGGCGTCGGGCGGCCGAGCTTGGTGTACCAGTCGCGCGCGATCGGCAGCAGCCGCGGATACAGACTGCGGCGCAACTCCGCCACAGCCGCCGGCAGTGGATTCGCGAAGTAGCGGTACTCGCCCTCGCCGAATCGGTAGCGACGCATGTCGATGGTGGACCGGAAGGCGTCGTCGCAGTCGTAGCCATCGATGAGGTGCTCGGCCTCGGTGGCGCCGAGCAACCCACCGGTCAACGCGCACCCGTGCTCGTCGAGCTCGGCGGCGATGGCGGACCAGTCGTTGTCCGCCACCCGCTCGGCGTATGCGGCGGCGCGATTCTTGGTGGCGGGGCTCATTGGTGCACCATCCCGCCCGGGTGCTCCACGGGGCTCATGCGGCGGCCTCCAGATCAAGCAACTGCCGTTTGATCTGCGCACCGCCGAGGTACTCGCCCATGCCGCCGTCGGCCCGGATCACCCGATGGCACGGGAGAAGCAACGGCAGGGGGTTGGTGGCGCACGCGGTGCCGACCGCGCGCACGGCCCTCGGGTTGTCCACGCCGGACGCGACGCCGGCGTAGCTCGCGGTGTGCCCGTAGGAGATCAGCGGCAGGTACTCGAGCACCCGTCGCCGGAAGCCGGTGGCCAGCGCCAGATCCACGGGCACGTCGAAGCGTTTCCGCTTGCCGGCGAAGTACTCCTCGAGCTGGCGGGCGAGCGGATCGAGCCGACGCGGTGCGGTGAGAATCCGCGGGCTCAGCCTGGCGGCCAGGATGGTCAGCACGTCGTCCAGACCCTCTCGTTCATAGGCGACGCGGACGGCCCCGGCCGGCGTCGCTGCCAGCAGCAGGGTGCCGACGGGGGAGTCGACGGTGCGGTAGGCGATGTCCAACAGCCCGGCGTGCTCGGCAGCCTCCGACAGCCGCACCCGCAGCGTGTCGAGATCGGCCGCGGTCGGAGCCGGGACGTTCAGCAGGTCGATGTCGTGCTTCTTGGCGTTCATCTCAATCCCTCTGTCTTGCGCAGGTTGGCGATGCCGTCGGCCGCGGCGCGGCGCGCAGCGGCTGCGGTGCCGCCGACGATCTCGGCCACCTCGCCGTAGGGCAGGCCGATCAGGTAGTGGTAGACGACGCAGAACCGTTGTTTGTCCGGTAGGGCGGCCAAGGCGTTGTGCAGGTCCAGGTCGCGGGTGACCGTGTCGGCCGGAACAGCAGGCAGGTCAGGCACGGGTGTGGCCTGCCGCGCCGCCCGGCGCAGCAGGTCGACGACCTTGCGGTGGGCGATGGTCACCAACCAGGCCTCGACGTTCGCGTCGGCCGGCAACTTCGGGTAGGCCTCCAGCGCGGCCAGGAACGTGTCCGCCCAGGCGTCGTCGGCGTCGGCGGGACGCAACGCGGCTCGACACACCCGCAGGATCGTGGGGCCGTGCGTGGTGACCACGGCATCGAAGGGCTGTTTGGCGTTCACCTGAGGTAGACGCTACGGGAGCGGCATACGTGAGGTGCGGTCCTCAGAGCGCTTGCAGGAGCTCGCGCAGGGGTGGCAGCCGATGCGCCCCACGCCGGATGGTGTCAGGGCTTACCCGGTGGTGATGGACTGCACGATGCTCATGGCCCTGGCGATGGGGATGGCGAACGCTGCGGTGGCGGGCTTGCCCGGTGCGGGGAACGTGCCGGCCGTGTCCACGCCGAGGACCTGGCCGGCCGTGTTCACCAGGGCCCCGCCGGAGTAGCCGGGCACGATCGGGGTTGTGGTCTGCAGCATCCCGGTGAGTGACTCCGAGGACTTGACGTGCTCGTTGGTGGCGTTGACCGAACGGCCGGTATCGGTCACCGATCCGGAGGCCCAGGCCGTGCCGCCGCCGCCGTTGGCATTGCCGATCGCGAACACGCTCTGCCCCATGGTGGCCGCCTTGTCGGCCAGCTGCGCGGTGGGCAGGCCGGTGGCGCCGGTCAACTGGAGCACCGCGATGTCCTCGGTGGCGTCGTGGCCGACCACGGTGGCCGGGTAGCTGCGCCCGGTCCCGATGTCGGTGGCGATGATCCGGGTGGCTCCGCTGATCACGTGGTAGTTGGTCAACACCTCACCGGTGGGGGTCAGCACGATGCCGGTGCCGGCCTTGGGGCCGGTTGCGGTGTCGGCGAGCACGTCGACGAGTGCCGGGGCGACGGCGTCGGCGGCTGCGGTGGCCAGCTTCTTCGTGGCGGCGAGGCTCAGCGTGGGCATCGCGGCCGGGGTCGGCTTCGCGCTCGTCTTCGTACTCGACGCCCTGGCCGGGGCGGCGGTGGCCTGGGTCGTGGACGCAACCGGCGGGATGGCCCGGGCGGTGCCCACGTCCGCCACGGTGCCGACCAGTGCTGTCGTGACGGCGCATATCGCAACCCCGATGACCCACTTCTTGGACATGGCAGGGCTCCCCCTCGGCCGTGTGCCCTCGAGACCCCCCCGTGGCAACCGGCGCAGAATCGATTATTCCCGCAGTAACTGCGCTGTCCCTGAGGATGGACTTGGTCGTCTCTGTGAACGTTCGCAGTCGAGGCGGCCCACCTCTTTTCCTGCAGTGCCTTGACGATCTCGGCAGGATTTCCGTGGGATTGTCCGACGAGGTGGGAAGGAGAACGTTATGACCGTCGAGGAGATCCTGGCCGCCGAACCCCGGGTGCTCACCCGCGCGCAACAGGAGTCGTACTTCTCCAACGGCTACCTGCTCGTCGAGCGGGCCGTGCCGCAGGAGTGGCTCGACCGGCTGCGCAGCGTCACCCGGGAGATGGTCGACCGGAGTCGGGCGTTGGCCCGCTCCGATGCGATCTTCGACCTGGAACCCGGCCACACCGCGGAGAATCCCCGCCTGCGGCGGCTGACCAGCCCGGTCGACCAGCACCCGGAGTACTGGGAGTTCGCCTCCGCCGCGGACTCGCCGCTGCCCGACATCATGGCCGACCTGGTCGGGCCGGACGTGAAGTTCCACCACTCCAAGCTCAACTTCAAGTGGGCCGCGGGCGGTGAGGAGGTCAAGTGGCATCAGGACATCAGCTACTGGCCGCACACCAACTACAGCCCACTCACCGCGGGGCTCTACCTGTATGACTGCGGCCCCGACCAGGGCCCGCTGATGGTGGTGCCGGGCAGCCACAACCGCGAGCTCCATTCCCAGTACAACGAGCGCGGCGAGTGGGCGGGCTGCCTGTCCGAGGCCGACGTCAAGGACGCGCGGACCGAGACGGCCGCGGAGTTGGAGGGGCCGGCCGGTTCCATCACCATCCACAACTGCCGGGTCGTGCACGGCTCCCGGCCGAACCTGTCCGACCAGGGGCGCCCGCTGCTGCTGAACGCCTTCTCGGCCGCCGACGCCTTCACCTACACGGCCAACCCGCTGAACAGCAGCCACGCCGGCGCCATCGTGCGGGGCCGACCGGCCCAGTGGGCGCGACACGACCCGCGGCCGTGTCAGATCCCGCCGGACTGGTCCGGCGGGTACACGTCGCTGTTCGCGTTGCAGCAGGGCGAGCAGTGGGAGGCCGACCAGTACAGCAAGGGCGCCAGGTAGCTACCGCACGGTGAACTCGCACGGCATGCGCTTGATGCCGTTGATGAAGTTCGACTGCAACCGCTCGATCGGCCCGGTGATCTGAAGGTCCGGCAGATTGCGGAAGATCTCGTCGAACAGCACGTGGATCTCGCGTCGGGCCAGGCTGGCGCCCAGGCAGTAATGGCCGCCGCCGGCCCCGAAGCCGATCATCGACGCGGCGTTCTCCCGTTCGATGTTGAAGCTGTTGGCGTCGGTGAACACCGTCTCGTCCCGGTTGGCCGACCAGTACCACATGACGACCTTCTCGCCGGCCGCGACCTTGGTGTCGCCGACGACGGTGTCCGCCAGCGCCGTGCGCCGCATATGGATGACCGGGGAGGCCCAGCGGACGAACTCCTCGGTGGCCCGCGGCGCCATGGCCTCGTAGTTGGCCTGCAGTCGGGTGCGCTGGTCGGGGTGCTCGGTGAGCTGCTGCATGCCCCAGGAGATGGCGTTGCGGGTGGTCTCGTTGCCGGCGATGGCCAGCAGCACGAGAAAGCAACCGAACTCGAACGGGTCGAGGCGTTCGCCGTCGATCTCGGCCTGCATCAGCCGAGAGCTGAGGTCATCGCGGGGATCCTCGGCGCGCTGCACCCCGAGTTGCGCGGCGTACTGCAGGAACGCCGTGGCGGCGTCGGTCAGCGCGGTGAGGTCGGGGGTGAACTCCGGGTCGCCGATGCCGAGCAGGACGTTGGTCCAGTGAAAGACCTTCGCCTCGTCCTCCGCCGGGATGCCGAGCATGTCGCAGATGACCTGCAGCGGCAGCGGAGCGGCGAAGGCCTGCACGAAGTCGCAGGAGCCCCCGGTCGCCTTGGCTGCCTCGATCAGGTGGTGAGCCCGCTGCTGCACGGACTCCTGCACCGACTGCAGCGTGCGTGGGGTGAACGCCTTGGCCACCAGGCGACGCAGCTTCACGTGCTTCGGGTCGTCCATGACGATGATCGAGCCGACCGCCAGGTAGCCGGGGTCGGGTTCGGTGGAGATGACTCCGGAGGCGGAGGAGAAGTTCGGGTTGTGGGTCGTGGCGCGCACGTCGTCGTAGGTCACCGCGGACCAGTAGCCGGGGCCCACGAAGGCCCCGCCCATGGGTGTGACCTCCTCGTGGAAGCACATGCCGCCACCGCGCCGGGTGTCCTCCCGCAGCGCGGCGAACGCCTCGTGCCGCTCGGCGAGCGGCCGCCGCCAGAACTCCACGTCACCGAGGAAAATGTCGTTGACGGTTCGGTAAGCAGGCACGGCTCCACGCTCCCTCGGCGCCCCCGGTGCCGGGGCACACGGCGCCAGCGTAGGCAGGGCGGGTTGCGCCGCGGAAGGTCCCCTGCAGATCAGTCCTCCGGCGGCTCGGCGGGTTGGCCGCAGATCGCCTTGGCGGCATCGGGGTTGTCCTTCACCGGGGGCTTGGCGTCCTTCGCGATCATCGCGGCGCAGTCGTCGGTCTTGCCCGCCTCGCCCTGCTCGCAGGCCGAGGTCGCGTCCGGCTTGTGCAGGCCCGCGTGGTGGGCACCCTGCAGGCAGGTGTCGTAGTCGTTCGCGAACGCCGCCGGTGCGGCCAGCACCCAGGTGCCCGAGGCCACCACCATCGCGCCGAGAAACGACGTCATTCGAGCGATCGGCATGCTGCGTCCCTTCCGTCACCAGCTCGATGACGCAGCCTGTTCTGCCGGGCCCCGTGCCGTCATCGGCCCGCAGCCGACGTTCGCCGGAAGTTCCCGTGCGCGTTGCAAGCGCGCAACCGGCGTTCCCGCGGCGGACTACCGGTGGGCGTGGTGACCGCCGGCCCCCCTCGAGTCGGCGGTCGTGCGCTTGCCCTGGTCGGTCACCGGGGTGCATTTGCCGTCCGGGCCGCAGTAGATCAGCGGGGTGCCGTCGGTGGGGGCGTCGGTTCCGGTGCATCCGGACAGATGCTGCGGCGTGCACGGGCCGGCCTGGTACGAGACCGGCACGAAGGTGCTGTCGCCCGCGGACGCCACGGGGAGCGGGCGCGTCATGCCGAACGCGGCCATCGCCACCAGACCCAGGACGTACAGACCCATCCGACGGGATCGGCGGGTTCTGGGCATGCGCATGACAACTCCTGGCAGCTCAATGGCTTCGCGCGCCCTCGCGCGCCGGTGCGACCTCGAATCGCGCAGGTCTGGGATCTACCCGCTCGGCCCCGGCGCTACGCGCCGAATCGATGTCGCGTGATCGTTTGGACGGGCCGAACGGTGGATGCGGTTCCCCGAATAACAACTTATTTCTCGAACTGTCAGCCGATAGCGCGACATGTGTTGATGAACCCGCGCTCGCTGCGGCTCACTCCTGCGCCGGTCGGACCCACCCGGATGCGCCCCGGCAACCGGCACCCTTGACAGCGCAGCGTTGATTACATGTAATCAACCTATGGCCGAGGTAGCGAGTTGGTTCAGTGGGCGGCTTCCGGAGTGGTTCGACGGCGCCCCGCAGGTATGGGTCGATCGCGACGAGATCCTGGTCGTGGGCACGCTGCCGCGTCCGGAATTGACGGAGGGTCAGCAGGTCGACGCGGTCGAGGCCGGCCGCATCGCGCGGTTCCGCGAGGACACCCGCGCCGAGCGCATGCGGATCGCCGATGAGGCCGAGGCCCGCTTCGGCCGCAAGATTGCCTGGGGTGCGCGCTGCGGCGACACCCAGCAGATCTTCACCTCACTGGCCGTGCCGGTGATGACCCGGCTGCGCCAACCCGAACGCCAGGTACTCGACACGCTGGTAGCGGCCGGCGTCGCGCGCTCCCGGTCAGACGCATTGGCCTGGGCGGTGCGCCTGGTGGGCAAGCACGAGGCGGACTGGATTGAGGGCATGCGGGCGGCACTGGAGGCTGTCGAACAGGCCCGAGCGGCGGGTCCGGCGGCCTGACGTACCGTCAGTCCCGCACGGACGCGTGGCGTTGTCCCGGCGGGGTAGATGGCTGGTCCGGGCGAGTTGCTCGGCAGGTGAGGAGGTCGAGATGGACCCGAAGAAGATGACCCCGTCCCCCGGAGAGGACGAGTCCGTTCTCGACCAGGCCGAGGATGCGCTGGTCGGTGACCACGAGGACGGGCAGCACCCCGGCGCCGAGGACAAGCACGACCATGAGGACACCCGAGACAGGCCGTTCCTGAAAAGTCCGTGACCCGTAGGCTGCCCAGCGCAGGACGTGCGCCCCGCGAAGGGTCCGCGATGGTGGGTCTCCCCAACAGCGTCCAGATCGTCGAGTTCGGTCCGCGGGACGGCCTGCAGAGCCAGCCGGTGCCGGTGTCGACGGCGAGCAAGGTCGCGCTCATCGAGCAGGCCCTTGCGGCAGGCCCCGCCAACTGACTTCCTTGAATGGTGTGAGCGGGATGATGTCCCGCAACTCCGAGGAGTTCTGTCAGTTCGCGAGGAGAGGCCATGTCCGGAGTAGATGCCGTAGTCCCCGCTGAACACCCCGTGTGGGTGGCGATGCACGCCCGCCGTGCCGCTGACGTCCAGCTGAGGATCGCCGATGCGATCACCAAGTTCGCCGGGTCCATGGCGTTCGTCTACCTGCACGTCGCGATATTCGCGGTCTGGATGGTGCTGTTCGAGAAGAGCCCCTGGCCCACGTTGACCCTCGTCGTCTCGCTGGAGGCGATCTTCCTTTCCACGTTCGTGATGATCGGTCAGAACCGGGCGGCGGCGTTCCAGCAGGCCAAGGCCAGTCACGACTTCATCGAGCAGGAAACCGAACTCAAGACCAATACGCAGCTCACCCGAGAGATCCACGTGCTCACCACCGAGCTCTATCGGCGCCTCCCCAACGCCGGTTCGACGTCGTAGACGTCGGCGGCTGGGGCGGCGCGCAGTCGGTCGGACACCTCGGTCTTCAACGTGGTCAGCCGGGCCTCTTCGGTGTCGGTACGACTCTCCCGGCCGGCGAGGTCGAGGAATTCGTCAGGAACGAAGCCGTCGCGCAGCACGGCCGTCACCACCACGTCGCGGTAGGTGAGCCGGAAGACGAAATGCGCGAAGGCCGGCCCGCGTTGCGGGCGCCCCAGCGACAGGTCAATCACGAAGCGCTCGTCGGTCACCGCGCGGGTAACCAACTCGAAGGAGTCGCGCCCGCCGGGGCCGCGGAAGGCCGTGCGCACGCCGATCTCGCGCCGTTGGGGAGGTCCGTCGGGGTCGAGCAGGGGCAGCGTCCGCTGCATCGCCTTGAAGGCATGGGCGACACCGGCGGCGGAGCCGCCGCCGTTGTAGTTCAACAACTCCGCGAAGGTGAACCGCAGCAGTTGCGATCCCTCCCGAACCTCCAGTGCCGCGTCCGTCATCTGCCCATACAAGCGCCAATGCGTTCCCGCGGGAACGTTTTCGTGGGAGCTGGAACGGTTCACCCGTAGGCTGCCGAGCGCAGGCGCGCTCAGGTGAAGGGTCCGCGATGGGTCTCCCGAACAGCATCCAGATCGTCGAGGTTGGCCCGCGGGACGGGTTGCAGAATCAGCCGGTGCCGGTGTCGACGGCGGACAAGGTCGCGCTCATCGAGCGCGCCATCGCAGCCGGCGCCCGCCGGGTGGAGGCCACCGCGTTCGTGCATCCGAAGTGGGTGCCGCAGATGGCCGACGCCGAAGCGGTGATGGCCGCCGTGTCCCGTCGAGCCGACGTCTCCTACATCGGCCTGGTGCTCAACCGGCGCGGCTTCGAACGCGCCGTCGAGGCCGGTGTCGACGAGGTACACATGGGCGTGTTCGCCACGGACACCTTCAATCAGAAGAACCAGGGCAAGAGCACCGAGGAAAGCCTGGCGGATTGGATTGAGATCGCCGGCTTGGCGCATCGGGCCGGGGTGCGGGCCAGTGTGAGCATCGCTGCCGCGTTCGGTTGCCCGTTCGAGGGCGAGGTGGCGGCGGCTCGGGTCATCGAGTTGGCCCGACGGCTGGCCGATACCGGACCGGCCGAGATCGGTCTGGGGGACACCATCGGCGTGGGCGTGCCGACCCAGGTCGGCGAGCTGATCGGCGGCATCCAAGAGGCCGTCGGGGCGATGCCGTTGCGCTGCCATTTCCACAACACCCGCAACACCGGCTACGCCAACGCAGCCGCGGCGGTCGCCGCCGGGGTGGCCGCCCTGGACGCCAGCGTCGGTGGCCTCGGCGGATGTCCGTTCGCGCCCTCGGCGACCGGGAACATCGCCACCGAGGACCTCACCTACCTGCTGGAACGCATGGGTGTGTCCACCGGCATCTCGCTGGACACCATGGCCCGGACGGGGCTGTGGATGGAGGAACTCGGCCTGAAACCCGAAGCCCTGCTCGGCCGCGCGGGACCGTTCCCGCGCTGAGAGCGGTGACGAGCCGGCGCGCCACGCCGGGTCGGGTCAGCCCTTGCCCTGAAAGGCCTCCAGCAGAAACACGAGGACGGCGCCGAGGAGGAGGATCAGGAAGACCTGTCGGGTGGTGGTCACCGCTTGTTTGTATACCCATCCGTCCCACCGTGACCATGCCCAAACCGTTCTCACTGCAGGTCGCGACCACGAGGCGCGGGGCGTCAAGGGCGCCGCTTCTTCATCGCGTGCTGGTATTCCTCGAACCAGATGCCCTGACACGGCCCGAACCCGATGACCCCGGCGTCGGTCTCCCAGCGGTAGACGCTGTCGTAGGCGAAGGCGTGCGGCCAGGCCACGATGGGGGAGGCCGCGATCGCCCGACCGGTCATCGCCAGCACGTTGTGCTCGCTGTCCTCGGCCTCGATCCGCTGCGCCAGCGGGAAATACAGGCTCGGATGCGTCTGGGTGACGGTGCGTTCGACCCGGATGAGGTTGCGGATCTCATCGCCGCGGCCGAGGAAGGCGAACAACGGGTCCGCCGCCTCGAAACCCACCTGGTTGAAGTACTGCCCGTCGTCGAAGTACACCGGGGTCCAGCACACCGGTGCATCGAAGCGACCGCGGCGGTCCTCGTTGCGGTCCTGGTTCCAGGACCGGTCCCGGATGGTGTTGCAGTCGATGTCGTATGTCCGGCCGTGCAGGGTGAGTTCGCCGACGCAGTGCATGAACTGCTCGCTGCCGCCGGGCTGCATCGCGCGCAGGTGGTCCTCGCCGGGAATCACCGCCGCGCGGCCGACCAGGGGGCTGAGCGCGGTCTGCTCCACCTCGAACGCGGCGCGCCCGTCCGCGCTGAGGTAGCTGATGCGCACCTTGCGGCCGAGTTCACCGAACTCGATGCGGTACCCGCGGCAGGTCGAGATGGTGGCACCGTCGACCCGGGGCCAGGGCAGCGTCATGGAGTAGTCGAGGTGCGCCATGTCCAGCACGCAGGTGTTGTCCATGCCCTGGAAGATCTGCACGCTGCCCTGCATCAGCGGGAAGTACGGCTGGTAGCGGATGTAGCTGTAGCAACCGATCTGCGCTTCGGGGATCTGGAACCCGAAGTAGTGGGTGTGCGTGGTGTGCGGCTGGTAGCGACCGGCGTGCTCGGCCGGGTCGAGCCCGATCAGATCGCTTTCCGGGGGTGCAATGTGATGGGGCATCAGCGGTGCCCGGCCCATCCGGTGACCGGCTCGGTGGGCGCGGGCACGTCCAGGTAGTCGGCGAGCATCGCGGCGGCCGGGTTGCTCAACCACATCGTTGAATCCGCCGGCAGGATGCCGGCGTCGACCATGAGGTGCCCGGCGCGCAGCACGGCGATGGCGCCGAACACCGCGGCGTAGCGCTCGTAGTAGTCCAGGTGCCGCACCGCGTGCCCGGACAGTTCGGTGAATTGATCGAGGATGGCCGCGCGGTCCGGGAATCCCGGCGGGCTCGGTGCGCGATAGCCCTGCGACCACAGGCGCAGCGCGTAGAGGAAGTACGCGATGTCCGCCTCGGGGCTGCCGATGCAGGCCAACTCCCAGTCCAGTGCTCCGGCGACGGTGAGGTCCTCGGCGAAGATCATGTTGCCGATCCGGGCATCGCCCCAACACAGCGCGGACCGCTCGCCGGTCGGTGCCTTCGCGCGCAGGTACTCCAGCCCGGCCTCGATGACCGAGTGGGCCAGGCCGCGGTTGCCGGTGGTGTACAGCCCGTCCAGATACTCGACCCCGGCGGCGGTCCCGTGGCGGTCGAGGCGCAGATCCCGCCGGTCGGGGTCCACGCGGGAGACGGCGGCGATCGTGGACACGGCGTTCTCGATCAGCCGTCGTTGCTGGTCGAAGGAGCACTCCAGAACCCAGCCGGTCAACGAGTACGGCGGATCGTCGGCCGGGATGCGCCCGTCGATGTGCTCCATGACCAGGAAGCGGCCGCCGAGGGCAGCCGGATCGAGTTCGACGCCCACCACGCGGGGAGCGGGCACTGGGGTGTGCTCGGCCAGCGCCCGCATAATCCGCGCCTCGGCGTCCAATCGGTAGTGCGGGAACAACCCCCTGCCGTCCTCGGGCGCCACCCGGGCCACGAACCTGCGCCGTGCCCGGGCGCCGTCCTGCAGCCAGTCCGCGGTGAACAGCATCGTCTCGCAGGACAACCCACTTGCGCGCGGGACCGTGATGTCGGAGACGGTCACCGCCGTTGCCGCGGGCAGCCGCGGGGCGAGCCAGCGCTGCAGGACGGGGCCAATTCGGCCGGGGTCGAGGCGATTGTGCAGAGCCACGTCGCTCCGATCATGAACCACGGCATTGTGTAGTGGCACATCACTATGGGCACCGTAGCAGTTGTGTAGTGCCACTAGTCAATGGCGGAGCCGGAGACGTCCCGCTCAATACCGATGGCGCCCCGGTGATGCGAGCCGGGGCGCCATCGGACGGGCGTTGGAACGGGTGGAACTCAGGGGTGCATCGGGCCGCCGTCGCTGTCGCCGTCGTCCCCGTCGGGCTTGTTGGAGGAGTCGGCGGAGTCGGCGCCCACCGCGCTCTTGCAGATCTCCTCGGCCTTGTCCTTGTCGTCCTTCACCGGTGCCTTGGCCTTCTGCGAGATCAGGTCGATGCACTTGTCGATGTCGCCCGAGCTGGCATCGCCACAGGCCTCCTTGGCGGCCTTCTTGTGCACACCGGCGGACTTGGCGTCCTTGACGCACGGGTCGGCGGCGGCGAACGCCGACGGCGCCCCCACCACGAAGGTGCCCGCGGCCAGCGTCACTGCGCCGAGAAACGAAGCGATTCGAGTGGTTCGCATGGTGCCCTCCCTAGGGGAATGTCCTGACGCCGCAGCTTCTGTCCGCAGGGCGACACGCGCATCCCACGCCGCGCCGCAATTCACCGGACGTTCCGCGGGATGCTGCCGACCACGCCCGGACGTTCAGGCAACGGACACCGAATCGCTGTTGCGGCGGATAACTGACTATGGGTCAGCTCAGGTGACCTGCTTGCGCGGCTCGAAGTCGGTGGTGACGGTCTCGAAACCCTTGAACTGGGCAGCCGCGGCGTGCATGGCGTAGACGCGGCGGTCGACGTCGGTCAGGTCGACGTCGTCGGTGAACGGGGTCAGCAGGGCCCGTGGCCACAGCCGTTGGTTGACCACCACGTTGACCTCGGCGGCCAACATGACGGCCAGTGAGACGAGGTAGATCCAAGCGATCAGGGCGAGC
Organism: Sporichthyaceae bacterium; assembly: GCA_036493475.1. Taxonomy (NCBI): domain Bacteria; kingdom Bacillati; phylum Actinomycetota; class Actinomycetes; order Sporichthyales; family Sporichthyaceae; species Sporichthyaceae bacterium. The sequence goes on from DASXPS010000025.1 coordinate 18,271, forward strand.
ACCAGCGCGAAGCTCCCGTAAAGAGCATTGGCGTTCTGCACCTTGCGGGAGAGGTATGGCCCGGCGAGCACCTGCAGCAGTTGCCAGATCGCGGCCGTGATGACCCCGCCGACCGCGACGTCGCGCAGTCGCAGATCGGCGGAGGTGAGCAGCTTCATCGCGACCGCGAACAGCGCGGCGTTGGCGGCCACGGCGACGGCGTAGATCAGCACCTGCAGGCCGGTGTTCCAGCCGACGGTCAACCCGGTGGTGTGCGCGGCCAGCACGCTGACCACGGCCGAGACGATCAGGCCGGCGCCGAGCACCAGCAGCAATCCGAGGCTGCGCAGCCGGGAGCGGATGGGGTTGGGTTGCCGGTTGCGCGGCACGGCGTAGATCTGGTTGAAGCCGGTCTGTGCGGCCTGCATCACGCCCATCGTCCCGTAGACGGTGCCCAGCGAGCCGACGACGAGCGCCCAGCCGCTGCCGTGCAGCCCGCGCAGGTTGTCCCGGATGCTCGGCCCGAGGCCGGGGAACTGATCGAAGATCGAGCGCAGCAGGTCATCGCGCAGTCCGGGGTGCCCGTCGAGCACGAACGCGGAGACGGTGAGCAGCACCAACAGCAGCGGGAACAGCGAGACGAACCCGTAGTAGGCCACCGCGGCGGCCAGATAGGGCGCGCGGTCCTCAACGGCCTTGTAGATGACCGCGATCGGCAATCCCAGCGCCGTGTGTCGGCGCTGGGCGTGGTCCAACCGCGCGACGGCGCTCATCACCGGGGTACTTCCCCAGCAGACCCCGGGAACGCATCGCCGGCAATTGTGTAGTGTCACTGGTTAATGAAGAGACCACGCCGCGCTTCGACCGATGTTCGTGAGCTGCTGCTGCGGGCGGCCCGCGATGAGTTCCTGACCAAGGGCTACAGCGGCGCGACCACCAAGGCGATTGCCGCTCGGGCCGAGGTGTCCGAGACGGTGATCTTCAATCAGTTTCAGGACAAGTCCGGGCTGTTCACCGCGGCGTTCCTGGCACCGTTCGCCGAGGTGGTGACGGAGTACCTGGAGGCCCGTAAGGACCCGGCGCACTCCTCGGAGCGGCAGCGGGTGGAGCGCTTCGTCGATCACCTGTCCCGGCTGGCGCGGGAGTACCGGCCGATCCTGATCTCGGCGATCGCGCAGCGGGTTGACGGCACGTCAGCGCCCGCGGATGACCTGCTCGACCATGTCTCGGCGGAACTGCAGAAGATCCTCGGCCTCGGCGAGCTGACCGAGGTCCCCGGGTTCGGCCCGGTCGGCCCGGCCACCCGCGCCGGCGCCGCAGCGATGGTGCTCGGCATGGCGCTGCTGGATGACCTGATTTTCCCGCGCGATGCGCGCCGACCCAGCGACAACAGGCTGGCGGCCGAGATGACGACGATGATCCTGTGCCGACTCCGCGCCCCGGCCTGAGCCGGGCCGCTGGGGGAGACGCCCCACCCACGTTTCCCGGCCGCTGAACCAGCAATAGCCTGTGCGCACCTGGCCAGAAGGGATCGCACATGAGCCTCACCGACGACGTCCGCGATGTGCTGCACAGCCCGGACCGCTTCTATATCAACGGCGAGTGGGTCACGCCCAGCGCGGACACCACGTTCGAGGTGATCGACTCCGGCACCGAGCAGCCGATCTTCCGGGTCGCCGAGGCGCAGGCAGCGGACATGCAGCAGGCGATGCACGCCGCGAGCGTGGCGTTCGAGCGGGGCCCGTGGCCGCGCATGTCGCACGCCGAGCGGGCCGGCTACATGCTGCGCTTCGCCGAGGCGCTGTCGGCGAAGATGGCGGGGTTCTCCAACATCTGGCCGCGCGAGTCCGGGGTGCTGCACTCGATCGCGTCGTTCATGTCCCCGCAGATCCCGGACCTGTTCCGGTACTACGCGAGCCTGGCCTCGACCTACCCGTTCGAGGAGGTCGTGCCGGCCATGCCGAGTCCGATTTGGGGCGAGAGTTACGGCCTGCTCGTCCGCGAACCCGTCGGTGTGGTCGCCGCGATCGTGCCGTGGAACGGCCCGCTGGACCTGGCCGCCCTGAAACTCGCCCCGGCCTTTATTGCGGGCTGCACCACGATCCTGAAGATGTCGCCGGAGGCGCCTGCGGCCGGCTACGTGCTGGCCGCTGCGGCGGACGAGGCGGGCCTGCCGCCGGGTGTGCTCAATGTGGTGACCGCGGACCGTGAGGTCTCGGAGATGTTGGTGCGCGACCCGCGGGTGGACAAGATCGCGTTCACCGGTTCGACCGCGGCCGGGCGGCGTATTGCGTCGTTGGCCGGTGAGCGGATTGCTCGGGTGACGTTGGAGTTGGGTGGTAAGTCGGCCGCGGTCATCCTCGACGACGCCGACATTGCGCAGGCGGCGGCCACGTTGGCCGGCGCGGAGTGCTTCCTGTCCGGGCAGGTGTGCGCGTCGCTGACCCGGATCGTGGTGCCACGGGCGAAGCACGACGAGTTCGCCGAGGCCTTGGCCGCGGCATTCTCCGCGGTCAATGTCGGCGACCCGTTCGACGCTGCCACACAGATGGGTCCACTCACCTCGGCCCGGTTGCGCGATCGCGTCGAGGGCTACATCGCCAAGGGGGTCGACGAGGGTGCGCGGCTGGTCACCGGTGGCGGCCGGCCCAAGCACCTGGACACGGGGTACTACATCGAACCGACCGTGTTCGCCGGGGTGAACAACAAGCAGGTGATCGCGCAGGAGGAGATCTTCGGCCCGGTGCTCTCGGTCATCCCCGCGGACAGCGAACAGGACGCGATCGACATCGCCAACGACACGGTCTACGGCCTGAACGCGGCGGTATTCACCCCCGACAACACCCGCGCCCGCGACGTCGCGGCGCGGCTGCGGTCGGGGACGGTGGGCCACAACAACATGAAGATCGACTTCAGCATCGCCTTCGGTGGGTTCAAGCAGTCCGGCATCGGCCGCGAGGGCGGTACCGAGGGTCTGCGCTCCTACCTGGAGATTAAGACGGTGTTGCTGGACGGGCCGCCGGCCTAATTGACCTGACTGAGCATCATCTGAACCCACACGTCGACGAAATCCTGGTCGTCGACCTCGACCGGGTCATGTCCCAGCAGAAGACGGAGTAGCCGCGAGGAGAACAGGGCGCCCAGTCCGACCGCGGCGAGGACCTCGGCCCGTTGCGGGTCGAGGTCCGCTCTGTTCTGTAGCCAGCCCGCGAAACTGACGTAGGTGGTGGCGATCAGGGTGTCCACGGCGCTCTGCACGAGGTCGGGGTGGGCGCGCGCCTCGGTGAGGACGATGCGCAACAGGTCGGCCTCGTGGTCGAGTTCGGCGATGGCGTAGCGGGCGAGCACGGTCAGTTCGGCGCGCAGGTCGCCGAGGCCGGTGAGGATCGCGCGAATGTCGCGCAGCGCGTCCAGGCGCCCGAGGTGGCGTTGGATGCCCGCTTCCAGCAGGGCTTGTTTGGTGGGGAAGTGGTGGTAGATCCCACCGGCGCCGGCGGTGAGGCCGGCCGCCTTTTCGATCGCGGTGATGCTCGTGCCCTTGTAGCCGTTGTGCGCGAACAGGTCCATCGCGACGTCGAGGATTCGGTCCCGAGTTGACACTGACATGAGCTAAGTAAACACTTAGGTGGTCGGAGAAGCCATATCCGAGGGCGGTTTCGGTGGACGAGTCGAACCAGCAGCCGCGCGTCACGGGCGGACGAGTGGCCCGGGTCGCGCCGTTGGTCGGGATGGCCGGACGGACCGCGGGCGAGGCAGTGGCCGCGTCGCTGCGCAAGCGCCGGAACCCGGACGTTGATCTGACGGACTTTCATACCGTGCAGGCGCGTCGGTATGCGGAGCGGCTGGGGCGCTCGCGCGGGGTGCTGATGAAAGCCGGGCAGATGCTGTCCTTCATTCCCCTCGACCCCGCAGTGGAGACCCCTTATCGGGGCATCTACCAGGCCGCGTTCGCCCGGCTGCAGGACGACGCGCCGCCCATGCCGCCGCAGTTGGCAGTGGACACGATCACCGCCGAACTGGGGCGAGCGCCTTCGGTCTTGTTCGCCGACTTCGACGCCCACCCGCTGGCGGCGGCCTCGATCGGGCAGGTGCACGCCGCGACATTGCACGACGGGCGGCGCGTCGCGGTCAAGGTGCAGTACCCCGGCGTGGAGCAGGCGATCCGGGCCGATCTGAAGAACACCGAACTGTTGGCCACGTTCTTCCAACTCGTGTTCACCGTGACGCCCGGATTCTCCCGGATCAACGTGCGCGAGATGGCTCGCGAGGTGTCCGAGCGGATCGGGGAGGAGATCGATTACCGCGTCGAGGCGGCACACCAGCAACGGTTCGCCGACAGCTACGAGGGCCATCCGTTCATCCACGTGCCGCAGGTGCTGCCCGAGCTGTCCGCTCGCCGGGTGCTGACCATGGAACTTGTCGAGGGTCTGCGCTACGCGAAAGCCCTGTCCGCCGAGCAGTCGCTGCGCGACCGCTGGGGCGAGGCGGTCTTCCGCTTTCACTGGGCCAGCTTGTTGCAGGGGGGTCTGTTCAATGCCGACCCGCACCCGGGCAACTACCTGTTCCATCCCGACGGCTCGGTCACGTTCCTGGATTTCGGCTGCGTCAAACGGTTCACCCCCGACCAGAAGACGCGCCTGGCCGAGTACGCCGACGCGCTCGTCGCCCAGGACGCGCAGCGGTTCCTGCACGCCTCCATCGGCATAGGAATGTTCGACCCTTCCGACCCGCCCGAGGCCGAGGCGTTGCTCGCCCTGTTCAACATCTTCGAGCCGGCCTACATCGCCGCGCAGCCGTTCACCTACACCCCGCAGGTCGTTGCCGAGGCCCTGCGACACGGGGCATCGCTACGCGGCCCGTTCGGCCCCATCGCGCGCAAGCTCACCGGAGGCGGGGAGTACACCTTCGTGTCCCGGGTCGAATCCGGCATCACGTCGGTCCTCGGCGGGCTGTGCGCCACCGGCCATTGGCGGGCGATCCGCGAGGAATACGGCTGCGGCGCCCCGCCGGCCACCGAGTACGGCGCGGCCGAAGCCGCCTACCGGCAGGCCGACCGATGACCGCCGCCGCGCTGACCGGCGGTGTGCACTGGGACGCCGAACTCGGGGCGTTCCGGATTACCTCGTTCGACGTCGCCTCCGCCGTACTGCGCGGCGAGGGTTGGAGCAGCGATCTGCGGCGCAGCCCGTTGGTGAACGAGGAACTTAAGGACTTCCCGGTCGGTGGCCTGCTGTCGGCGGACCCCCCGGAGCACACCAGGCTGCGCCGTCCGATCGGCCCCGCGTTCACCCCTAAGGCCATCGAGGCCCTGCGTCCCCGTATTGCGGCGATCGTCGACTCCGTCCTCGACGAACTCCACGGCGAAGCCGGGTTCGACGTGCTGGCCGACGTCGGTTACCCGGTGGCGCTGGCCGTCATCAGTGAACTGCTCGACGTCGGCACCGAGGGCGCACAACTGTTCGCCGACCTGACCCCGGCGTTGGCCCGGGGCATCGAGTTCGACGCAACGCCTGAGGACCTGGCGGCCGCCGCGGCCGCGTCGATCGAGATGACGCTGTTCCTGACCCCGGTCCTCGCCGAACGTCGGCGGAACCCCGGCGTCGACTTCATCAGCGCCCTGCTCGCCCTGGAGGGCGAGGAACCCGAGGCCTTGTCTCTCGGCGAGGTGGCGACCATGTGCCTGCTGCTGTTGGTCGCCGGCCACGAGACCACCGCCAACCTCGTCACCAACTCCACCCTCGCGCTGCTCCAGCGCCCCGATCAGATCCCGGCATTGCTCGTCGACCCGGTGCGCGCGGTCGAGGAACTCCTGCGCTGCCACGGCCCGGTCAAACTGCTGATGCGTACCGCGCTGACTGACCACGTCATTGCGGGCCATCAGGTTCGGGAGGGTGAGACGATTCTGGTCGACGTCCGCGCGGCCAATCGCGACCCAACGCGCTTCGTCCGACCCGACATGATGGACCTGGCCCGGGAACCGCTCGGCCACCTGGGCTTCGGTGCCGGTATCCACTTTTGCCTCGGCGCCGCGCTCGCGCGGCTGGAGGCGACCGAGGCGCTCACCCGGCTGTTCGCCCGGCATCCCGGTATGACCCTCGCCGGTGCGGGAACCCAATGGCGCGGCTCGGTTGCGCTGCACGCCCTGGAGGTACTTCCGGTCACTCTCATACGCGCAGCGTCATTTTGAGGCCCTCCGCCGCCCAAAAAATGACGACCCGGGTATGACAGAGCACGCTGCGCTCATGAATGAGCGAGGAGCGCTGCGCGCCCAGCCCCACCGCAGCGAGGGCCCGGGCCCCGGCTCAGCAGTGGTGGTCCGTGCTGCGCCAGTCCGGGTTGAACTGCGCCTGCTCGGCCGGCGGGAACGAGATCGTGTTCGGGTCCCCGTCGGAGACGTAGAGCCGTTCGGGGTGCAGGCGCAGGGACTCCAAGAGGTTGTCGGCGTCGACGGTGCCGACCCGAGGGATCCAGCCGGGGTCGAAGGTCGACCAGTACGGCGGGTGCGCGGCGATCACGTCCACGCCGAACGCCCCGGTCAGGCAGTAGTTCGAGCCGTTGTACACACCGCGCAGCGCCAGCGCATGATCGACCGGGCGCAGGCCGTACGGGTAGGCCAGCGTGGTCACGGTGTAGCCGGGGACCGCGGCCTGCATCTCGGCGAGGTTCGCACCGATCTCCTCCTGCACGCCCTGCGCGTCGAGGTGGTGCAGGTCTGCGTGGCTGCGGGTGTGCGCGGCGATCTCGTAGCCGTGCGCGACGAGCCAGGGCATCACCTGCTCGTCGACGAACGGTGGGGGGTAGGTGTTGATGAAGAACGTCGCGGTCGGGTGGAAATCGGGGTGCTCATGACCGAAGGCCTGCAGCATTCCGAGGGCGGTGTCCGGGAGCGGTTCGCCGTCGGAGCCGATGCGCGCCTGACTGACGGTGGAGTCGTCGAAGGTGAGCACCACCGGGTGCATCCCGACCGGCACGTCGATCCGGCCTGCGACGAGATCGGTTGCGGTGATCGGGCGGAAGCCGCGGTCGTAGAACATCTGCAGCTGGGCCCGGAACCGCTCCGGGGTGCGGTCGTCGCGGCCGGGCCGGGCGATGATCTGGTGGTACATGACCACCGGGATCTCGCCGAGCTCATTGGCCCCGGCCACAGTGGTGTCCACGCTGGACGTCGCCCGCGCCGAGGGGCTCGCCGAGGCCTGCACGCCCGCCGGGACCGAGGCCTCGTGCATCGCGAACCCGTGCGGGCCCGACCCACACCCGGCGAGCAGCGATCCGCACGCCAGCGCCGGAACACAGAAGCGCAAGGGACCCACACCGGGAGTCTGCGGCCGAACGGATCGGCCGGATGTTCCGTTTGCGCAAAAGGTCGATCTTTTTCCCCTCGTCTCACGCCCGGCACCGGGCGCGGGCCGTCGTGCGCGTGCACGTCCCGTTGCCGGGGTAGTCACTCCGCACATACCGGAGCGCTGAGGGAGCTGGATAGATGCCGCAGACGATGGGCACGTCGCAGGACGTGGTCGCCTTCCTGAAGGAACAGCACGAGCAGATCAAAGCGATGTTCCAGCAGGTCGCCGACACCGCGGGCGAGGATCGGGAGAAGGCGTTCCTGCAGTTACGGCGGCTGCTGGCCGTGCACGAGACGGCCGAGGAAGAGATCGTCCACCCGCTGGCCCGTGAGGCGCTGGCCGAACGGGGGCCGGCCGTGGTGGCCGAGCGACTGGAGGAGGAGCGCCGGGCCAAGGAGGTCTTGCGCGACCTGGAGGACCTGGGCGTCGATACTGCCGAGTTCGGGGCACTGTTCGACGAACTGCGCGGCGCTGTGTTGGCGCATGCCGAGGCGGAGGAGCAGCAGGAGTTCGCTGCGCTGGCCCGGGAGCTGGACGACGCTGAACTGCAGCGGACGCGTCGGGCGGTGGAGTTCGCGGAGAAGACCGCGCCGACCCGCCCGCACCCCGGGGTCGAATCCGCGGTCGGGAACATGGTGGTGGGCCCGTTCGCGATGATGCTCGATCGTGCGCGCGACGCGATCAGCGGCAAGGGTTAGGACGCGCCAGGTTTCACAATCCGGAGGGTGCAGCGGTGAACAAGCGACGGTGGCGGGATCTCAGCGGGACGCAGCAGAAGGCGATCCTCACTGCGGCGGCCGTGGAGGCAGCCTGCAAGATCGTCGCGCTGGTGGACCTGCGGCGTCGACCGGCGAGCGGGGTGCGGGGACCGAAGGTGTTGTGGGCGACGGCGATTGTCGTGGTGAACACCGGCGGACCGCTGGCCTACTTCACCTCCGCCCGTCGACGCTGAGGTTTCCTGCTCACGCGTCGAGGTCGACCCGGATGGAAAGCAGGTCGCTGCCGACCGTCTTGACCGCGGCGCTGTTGAGCCGGGGCAGGGAGCGCAGCCGAGCGCGGGCATCGTCGTCGGGCAGCAGGTGCGCGGTCCCCGTGTGCCAGCGGCCGCGGACCCGTACCCGCACCATCGGGTTGGCCTGGATGTTCTTCACGTACTGCGAGTTGGTGCCGAACTCCGACACCAACCAGAACTCCGCACCGACCTTGCGGCCGCCGATCGGGGTGCGGCGCGGCACCCCTGAACTGCGCCCGGTGGTCTCCAGCAGGGTCTGGATCGGGACGTTGCGCATCAACGGATTGGCGACGTACTTCTGCACCTTGTTGACGACCCGTTGGCGGCGGCTGACGGCCATGGTGCTCCTCCGGTGGGGAGGCTTCAGCATGGCCCTCGGTCGCCGCGTCGATCAAGGTGGATCACGCGCGGTGGCCCCGATGGAACTTTCGTCCCATATTGCGACATCGGCTCATCCGGTAAGAAAGTTCGATTTGTCGGGAACCGTTCGGCTTCACGCCGACGTCGAAGCGCCCATGGACCAGACCATTCCTGCCCCGCGTACCCGGCCGCGTTCCACCGACGAGCGTTCCGTGGGCCCCGATGAGTGGTACCGGCAGGACGAGTGGGCCGCCGCGGCGGCAGCGGCGGAGGACGTGGCGGAGACCGGGCTGTGGATCCGGCGCATCGTCCTCGGGCTGCTCGTGCTCGCCTTCCTGTTCCTCGCCGACACCGCCGGCTTCGATCTCGGCCCCGCGGGCAGCCACCGCGCCGCGTGCGCTGCTACCGGTGGCCACGAGATCGACGTCCTGCTCCTGCACCGGTGCGCGCCGGCGAGCTGATTCCGCCGCGCTAGTGGTCCCCGAGGGTGTCGCGTTGCTGCAGGACGTACAGCAGCACGAAGGACGGGCCGATCAACGCCGCGGCCACCCCGGTCACCACGAGCAAGCTGACCATCGACGCGCTCGGCGCTGCCACCTCGTCGAGGCGGGCATGGGTGCCGAGCAGGTAGGGATATTGCGCCACGCCCCAGCCGCTCACCAACGCGGCAACGGCAGCGCCGGCCAGTACCCGCACCAGCACCGGATTGCCCCCGCGCATCAACGCCAGCGCCGCGAGGCCCGCGGCCGCGGAGGCGACGGTGAACGGCAGGGCCTTGCTGGTCAGCTGATCGAACAATCGCGGCGCATCGTGGTGGGCGATGAGCAGGTCAGTCGCGGCGACCACACCGGTGAGGGCGGCGGTCAGCGTGGCCCGTCGGCCGAACCACACAAGCAGCTCGGCATCGGCGGTGCGGTGCGCGTCGGCGGTGAGGAACACCGCGGCGAGGTAGGCGCACACGGCCACCGCGAGCACCCCGGTGGTGATCGAGCTCGGGTTCATCCAGCTGCGCAGCGCGTCCCCGTGGCCCTCGGTGGGCACCCGGCCGGAGGCGATGCCGCCGATGACGGTGCCGAAGAAGAACGGCGTGATCACTGAGGACAGCGCGAACATCGCGCCGTTCACCCGCTGATGTTCGGTGCGCACAACCACCTTGCGGAAGGCGAATGCGCTGCCGCGCAGCACGATGCCGAGAACCGCCAGACCCAGCGGGATGTACAGCGTGGTCATGATCGCGGCGAATGCATCGGGAAATGCGGTCCACAGCACCACCAGGCAATAGATCAGCCAGGTGTGGTTGGCCTCCCACACCGGGCCCAGGGAGTGGTCGATGAGCGCGCGTGGTCGCCGGCCGCGCTCGGCGCCACCGGCGGTCAGGTCCCAGAACCCGGCGCCGAAATCGGCGCCGCCGAACACGGCGTAGGCGACCACGCCCACCAGCAGGGCAGCGGCCACCGCGTCGGTCATGATCGACCTCCTGCCGTGGTGACCGTGTCGGGACCGTAGGGCACGTCGAGAATGTCGCGGTCGTCGTCCGCCCATCGTCGGCGCATTCCCCGCAGCACGAGGATCGCGCCGATGCCGACAGCGGTGTAGATGCTCAGCGCCCCGGCGAAGAAGGCCCACACGTTGCCCGAAGTGGTGACCGCGTCCCGGGTGAGCAGCAACCCGTGGACGGTCCACGGTTGTCGACCGACCTCGGTGGTGACCCAGCCGCACTCCAGCGACACGATCGCCACCACCCCGGCAATCGCCGAGCAGCGCAGGAACCATGCGCTGCGCGGCAGGTCGCGACGCCGCCACCAGACCAGCGCGAACCACAGGCTCAGCGCGAGCAGCGCGAACCCGGTGCCGACCATCACGTCGAAGGCCCAGTGCACGACGTTGACCAGTCGCGCCGCGGGGCGCACGTCGGCGGGGATCGCGTCCAGGCCGCTGATCCGCGTATCGGTGCGCATGCCGGACAGCAGCGAGGCGCCATCGGGGAGCTGCACGCCGTAGCGGACCTTGCCGTCGATCTGCGCGCCGCCGAGCACCTCGGGCACATGGGTCGAGGTGTGCGGCAGCGCTTCGATGGCCGCGAACTTGGCCGGCTCGTGGTGGAACACTTCCCGGGCAGCGACGTCCCCGACGAAGATCTGAGCCGGCATCACCACCGCCGCGGTGATGAAACCGATGAGGAAACCGAGGCGGTGGTAGCGATCGCGGCGGCCCTTGAGCATCCCCGCGGCGTAGACACCCGCGACCACGAACCCGGCAACGATGTAGGCGGCCAGGAACATGTGCAGGGCCTCATACCAGAACGCGTGGTTGAACAGCACCGACCACACCTCGACGTCGGTCACCCGCCCGTCGCGCATGGTGATGCCACCGGGTTGGTTCATCCAGGAGTTGGCCGCGACCACCGAGGCGGTGCCGCCCAAGCCCGCGAGGGTGACGGGGACACCGGACCAGAAGTGTGCCCACGGACCCATCCGCTTCCAGCCGTAGATGTAGATGGCGACGAAGATGGCCTCGAGGAAGAAGAAGACGCCCTCGATCGCGAACGGGATGCCGTACGCGGCGCCGAACCTGCCCATCAGGCCCGGCCACAACAACCCCAGCTCGAAGGACAGCACGGTGCCGGACACCGCGCCCACCGCGAACAACACCGCGGCCACCTTCGACCACCGCTGCGCCAACAGCAGCGCCGTCTGGTCGTTGTGGCGGATCCCGCGGTAGTTGGCCACCAACATCAAGAACGTGAACGCCACCCCGAACGGCACCAGGATGATGTGGAAGCCGAGCGTGAACGCCATTTGCTCCCGGGCGGGCAACAATTGCGGCGGATCGGTGGCCGCCGCGAAAGCCTCAGCTGGAAAGCTCAACCCCATCGGACCATCTTGGACCCCGGCCGTGGTGGGCCTCGCACCCAGCAGCCCCCGTGACTGCGCCCCTACTCATCATCCCAGTCCGCGACCGGCTCGATCGGCGGCGCCGGGGGCAGTGCAGCGACCGTGGGGACGTCGGCGCCGATGGCGCCGATGTCCTCCGCGCCACCGGGGGAGCCCAGCGGGGCATCGCGACCGGGTAGGACCTCGGTGAAGAAGCGTTCGTTCTCGGCGGCGTAACCGGACCATTGGTCGGGGAGGTCGCCCTCGTAGTAGATGGCCTCCACCGGGCACACCGGCTCACACGCGCGGCAGTCGATGCACTCCGTGGGGTGGATGTAGAGCATGCGGCTGCCCTCGTAGATGCAGTCGACGGGGCACTGGTCCACGCATGCCCGGTCGAGAACGTCCAGACAGGGTTCCGTGATCACGTAGGTCATGACCTTCTCTCGCCTTTCACGATGGCCGCCGCGCACAGGTTGGGTTCCACGAACGGCTGCACCACGGTCGCGCTCACCGGGTGGGGGTGGCGGCGCTGGTTTGCAACACGAGTGCCTGCCTGCGCTGATGAACCGTCAGGTACCGCAGGCCCGCCTCGCCGGCGGTGAACCGGCGATGCGAGCGGCGCGGCATCCAGAGCAAAGCGTCGGGCGTGAGCGGGATCGTGCCCAGTTCTGTGGCCAGCTCGCCCTCACCGGCCAGCACATAGATCAGAACGTCCAGATCGGGTCCCGCGTGCGCCTCGATCACGCCACCCGGCGGCAGCGCAATGACGTTCGAATCCAGGTCCCGCTCGCGGGCCTGCAGCTTCCACACCGCTCCCGACACGTCGTCCGTGGCGGCGGCGGCGGTGACCGTCCGGGTGTTCAGGAGGACCTGCGGCAGGGGAGTGCTGGCCAGCTTGGTGATTCGAATGCGCCAGTCGCGCATCTCGCGGTTGAGGTAGTCCCACCGGTAACTGCTTGCGTGGTCGGCCTCGAACTCCTCGCGCAGGTGTTGCGGGTCGTGGTCGTTGATCAACACGAAGGACGCGCCGACCGACAGGGCCGAATAGGTGGCGAAGATCGTGGGGTGCTTGTCCGGCTTGCGCATCCCGCGCACGTCGAGGACGTGTTCCCCGGCTGGGCTCGGATGCTCCGCTGACATGGCCGCCCTCCCGATTGATACGAAAATTATTTGGCTGAACCCTAGCTTGGCGCGGGTCACGGTCAGCCTGGTCTAACCGCCCGGAACGTTTGGCATCGGGCGAAGATGTGCAGGGTTGAGTCATGAATACCGCCACACCGGTCTGCGACGCGAAGAAGTGATGCACCGTCAGCGAGGCGCCGGACGGTATGCACCTTTCGCGTCCGGACGTTCGTTGCGTCCGCCGGGGGAGATCCAGCGGCAACTCGACGCCGCCCACGCCTATGCGCCGGTGGTGGCCGGCCTGGAACCGACATCGCACCGCTACACCGCCGGGCAGGCCGCGACCCTCGCGTGGCTGGTGGGCCTGGCCGGTGACCCGTTGCCGACCAACCCCGGCGTCTGGCCAACCGTCTCTCTGGACATCGAGGGCACCATCGCCACCGCGGCCCCGACCGCTGCCGACGTACGTCGGCTCAAGCGGCAGACACGAGAATTTCTCGGCAATACCCGCGTGCTGCCCGAGAACGTTGACGATCCGGACCCCGCCGAGGTCCTCAGCCACTCCTACGTGGCGGGTGTGGCCCACGTGTGCGACTGGGCGTTGCGCTACACGCCGACTCCGCCCTTCCGTATCGCTCCGTGAACGGAAGCGGGTAGGAAACCCCGGCGGGCATCGAGGGCGGTCGACCCATGGGCATGCCCGGCGGCGTCGGTCTACCCACCCACAGCGCGGTCAACGTCAACCCCACGGCGAGGCCGACGACGTGCGCGGGGTAGGCGACGTTGCTGCCCGCCTGCCCGACCAGCCACGACGGGCCCGGGAACGGCACGAGCAGCGGGATCGCGAGCAAAGGGATGACGGGGTCCCGTGGCCGTAGCCAGATGTGCGCGGCGACCACGCCCGCGATGGCCCCGGACGCGCCGATCAGCGGGCTGGTGTCGTTCGGCGCGCTGAAGGCGAAGCCATACGCCGCGGTGTACCCGCACATCAGATACAGCGCGGCGAAGCGGGCCGACCCCATCCGGCGTTCCACGGCGCACCCGGCGGCCAGCAGCACGATCAGGTTGCCGATCAGGTGGGCGGCGCTCGCGTGCACGAACATCGAGGTCAGCGCCGACACTGCGGGGTTCTTGTCGAAGTCCGGCGTCGGGCAGTGGACAATTCGCCCGGCCACGGAGGCGACCGGGTCGACGGACGATGCCTGGTTGTGCGTCAACTCCCAGGGCACAGCCCCGTAGCGCTGCTCGAAGACGGCCCGGGCACACTCGGCCGAGCCCCCCTGCGCGTTCGCCCGCGGCCCGAGCAAGTACACGGCCGCGTTCACCCCGATCAGGGCAAACGTGACCAGGGGGATGCGCCGCTTCATCACCCACACCCTGCCGGGGAAAGTCGACCTGCGCAGGGGGTTCGGGCAAGAACACAGGACGCCCACAGCACACAGCTGAACGCCGCCGCAGCGACCACCCATCGTGATGGCGACCTTCTCCGACCGGCCGGGTCGCGACGACACCTCCGCCGACAAGCTGATCGCCCGGGCGCCGCCGACGCGGTGCCGGAGCTGCAGTAAGACTGCGACTGAAGCGGGCTGTCAGGAGCTTCGCTCGGATCCGGAGGGACCATGGGAGTTCGCGACGGCGTCGACGTGGTGGGATGGCGGAACCGGGCGGTGGGTTGCCCGGTGGCGGTAGCCCGTCGTGGTCGGCTGCGGGGTCGCCTGCCGCAGCTCGGATCGGCGGTGTTGATCGCGGTTCTCGGGTGTTCCGGGGTGAGTGGGTGCGGCGGTGGATCGGGGACGGCTGCTGCGGTCACCCCGTCGGGGACGGGCACGGTCGATGTGAGTGCTTTCCGGGCGGCGTTCTGTCAGGCCCGGGCGACGTTCGGCGCCCGGATGTCCGCCGATGCGGCGGTGGTGGCCAAGGGTGCGACCGGCGCGAGCGGGGTGAGCCGGACTAGGGCGGTAGCGCTGGGCAACGTCGATGCGCTGGTGCGGGACTTCAATGCGTTTGCGGCCGCGCTGAGGGCGGCGGGGGTGCCCAGGGTCGCCGGTGGCGATGCGGCGGCGGCAGCTCTGTCCCGGACCATGCAGGACGCCACCTCCGCGCTGGGGTCGGCCAGGGCGACCTTTGTTGCCGCGAAGATGAATGACGTCGCGGCCTATAACAAGGCCGCGGCCGCACTGCGGTCCGGGGAGCAGAACGCGGCGCTGGGCCTGGAGTCCGGCTTGGCCGGGGTGGTTACTGCCTCACCGGCGCTGGACAAGGCCATCTTCTGTTCCTGATCTGGGCCGTCGCTCGGTGATGAGGTGATGGCCGCGATCTGGGCGCGCTCGCCGGACCCGCCGGATCTCCGCCGGGTGAACAGGAACTGACCCGACGTCAGACCAGTGCTGCCCGCGCGGCGTCGAGCCGGTACTCCTCCAGACTCGAGCGTTGCTCGTCAGCCCGGCGAGCGAGGGCCTCGAGGTCGAGGTCGATCTCCAGCCCGGCCTCCCGGGCGGTGATCAGAGCTCGCCACAGCTCACTCTTGCCCACGATCCCGAGGGAGAGCATCTCCAACTGAAGCAGGCGCTTGAGGTCGGTGTTTCCGTGGAATGTGTCCGTCAGCTTGATGCGACTTGCCTTCTCGGCCACCCAGGCTCCGGCCTGCTTGAGCGGGTCCGGCTTCACCCCCAGGCGCTCCATCAGGCCCTCCAGGGTTTCCCTGTCGTGCTCGACCTGCCGGGAGAGGTCCGCGAGGAAGGCACCCAGCGGTCCTGCGGCATTGTCGGCACTGAGCTTCGCGGCGAGTTCGCTGCCTCCGGTGGCTCCCGCCAGGTGATCCTTCAGGTAGACGTCCAAGCCGCTGCTCACGCTCATGATTGCGCTCCATTCAAAAGGTGGCCCTCACTGCTGCGCACTTCCCCGTACCGGGTGGCGCAACCGGGGCGGCGGGAGGAGGACGCGTGGGTTCACTTGGCACGCCCGTCCGGCTTGTGCCACACCGCACTCCGCCCGGGGCCGAGCCGGCGATCTTGAAACCCTTCGAAAGGGGCTTCTGACCTGCGGTTTTGCGTGGAGTGGGCGACCGGGATCGAACCGGCATGACCAGCTGCTTGCGCGGGGCGCGGGACTACCTCACGCAGGACGCCACGCACCGCGTCGGTGGACACCGGGTCGGAGGTCACCGGACAATTAGGCTGCGGATTCCCGCGCGACACGTTGCAGCATTCGGTAGGGCCCTTGATGGTGCTGGTCTCCGCCGGGTTCTGACCACATGGCGAAGGAAGTGCAATGGAGACTGTGCACGGCGTGCGGGCCGCGTTGGCGCTTGACGACTGGGTCGTCTTTGGTGATGACGTGATCCAGGGGATGGCCGGCACGACCGTTCACTTGTTCGTGACCACGACTGACGGTGAGGAGCACGACCTGGGGAGCACGCGGATCACCGAGGTCGAGATCACCGACGCCGGGGGTTGGGTGACCTTCGATTGGCCGACGGGTGCCGAGGCTGACCTGCTCGCCCGGGCGGGTCAGTTCGACATCTCGGGCGAGGCCGGCCTCATCGGCCACGTGAAGCTGCCACTTCACCCCCACGTGTCCTGAACCACCGCCAGGGTCCGGCTGCCGCGCCCGGTGTTGGAGTTGAGCGGGCATGGCCCTTCCGCACCCGCCGACCAATGCCCGGTCCAGGTCGCGCGCACCTGACAGGTGGATAACAGCCACTGGTACGTCTCCTCGCCGAATACGTGGTACTCAGTTCGGGGCGGGTACCAACAACTCGACAGTGCCGGTCGACCCGTCGACGCGGCAGCGGTCGCCCGTTCGCAACGCGCGGGTGCCGTCGCCGGTGCCCATCACACAGGGGATGCCGATCTCCCGGGCGACAACGGCGGCGTGGCTGATGATGCCGCCGATGTCGACGACGAGGGCAGATGCGAGATACATCAGCGACGCCCAGCTCGGGTCCGTGGAATGGGCGACGAGGATGTCCCCAAGATCGATGTCCACGTCGCTGGGGTCCGTGACGACCCGCACAATTCCTTCGACGACCCCGGGGCTCGCCGGGGTGGCCTGGAGTCGTACATCTCGCGCGGCGGTGCTCGGTGTGAGAGCTTGCGGCAGTGGCTCGGGATCGAGGTTGCCCTGCCAGTAGTTGGGGATGTCGAGCGCCAGGTAGTGCTGCCGCCGTTCTTTCCGCTGATCGACCAGCGTCCGAGCCTCCTGGGGCGGGGTTGAGGTGATCTCCTCGGCGGTCAGGTAGAAGACGTCGTCGATCTCGTCGATCTGATTGCGCTGAACCAGATGTTGCCCGATGCGGCGGGCACTGGCTCGGGCTATGTCGAGAGGTTGGAGGTAGGACACCTTTCCGACGCCCCGCAGTGGCAGGTAGGTGTGCGCGAGGGCCAGGACGGCGCGGGCCCCGGGTCGCCGGTGGCGGGGCAGACCGGCGATGAGCCGCCGTTCGAGTTCGGCGCGCTCGGTGGCCTGTCCACGTTGCAGTTGGGTTGGCTCACGGTCTTCGGGCAGCGCCCGGTAGGACTCGATGAGCTTGATGACCGGGTCGGGCGACTCGCGCCACACGTGGGCTTGGATGGAGCCCTCTTCGGGGCCGTGGTAGCCGTGTCGCTGCAGGAACGTGTCCAGGTGCATCCTGTCGCGGGAGCAGGCCCACAGGTCCTCGATCATCGCGGCTTCGGCGTGTGACCCGTACCCGCGCATCAGTGCGGTTGCGCCGGACTCGTCATTCCCGAAGGTGGTGGTGGCCAACTTCTGCAGCTGTTCGTAGACGGGCTGGAACCCACACATGACCGCGATCGACTGGGGCGCGGTGTTTGCCATCAGCACGTCCCGCGCCCGGCTGAATGCGCGTTGTGCGCCGGGCAGGTCCAGGCCGGAAACGCTGGTGATCTCGTTGGCGTACCAGGATTCGGTCTGCCGCCTGATCCGGCGAGCGCGTCGCGGGATGGCGACGAAGGTGGCGGGCATCTGCACGGCGACGACGGGGTAGCGGCGGCGCGAGCGTTGGGTGGTCAGATTGGGGGGAACGAAGTCGAGCAAGTTGCGGACAACTGCCTCGCCGCTGGTGCCGGGCATGCTCTCGCCCATGCGGAAGAAGAAGTCGACATTGAGCGCGATCCGACCGTAAAAGATGCTGTACGCGCGGTCCTCGGCCCGGTCCGGCGGTCCGATCTCATTGCGTGGCAGTGCGCCGGTCGCGGCGAAGGCGCGTCGGCACGCGTGCTCGCACACCGGACCCCACACCGACCAACCGAGCGGAGTCAGGACTCCGGGCATCGCCTCGGCGACATTCGTGCGGCTCCAGTACGTCGCAGGATCTGACGGGTTGCTAAGCGCATCGGGTTCGGTCATCGGAGTTCCTTCGCGAGCGTCGACGTGGTCATCGTCAGGTCGCGCAGCGGTCGGCAGCGTTCGATCCAGCCGTAGGCGGATTCGCCGTCCCAGGTGTACCGGGCGGCGCCCTCCACCGCAATGAGGGTGGATGCGTCGACGTCGACGACACCCGGCAGGAACCCGGTCGGCCGGACCAACGTGTAGGGAAGTCCGTTCAGCACGGTGGTGGTGATGCCGACTGATGCCGAGTCGGTTTCCAGCTTGATCTCGAATTCAGCCGGGCGTCCGAGCGTGTCGAACAAAGGCACCGGGTCCAGCCGGCGGACCTCCGAGGTTCCGTTGCCGTCGCGGATCACGCCGCTGAACCACACCGCGCCATCGGTGTGCCACGTCTGCAGCAGGTCGATGCTGCGGCCGCTGGGGAAGGTGCAAGTAGCCCACCACTCGCCGGCCAGCGTGGTGAAGTCCCGCGGTCCGCGGGTGTGGTCGCGGCCTCCGGCGAAGTCCACCGCGACGGTGCGGGAACCGAACTTGACGGTCCCGCGGATCCGGCCGAGTTGGTGGATGTGCAGCGTGCCCCAGTCCTGCCCGGAGACGTCGGTGTCGTGCACCGGACTCGTGCCACTGAACTCCAGGTCGACGCGCAACGGCTCGTAGGGGTCCCTGGGCGCGGCGGAGGTGCCCGGTCCGTGGACCAGGGACACCGGTCGCGCGCCGGTGTCGGCCAGGGCGATGCGCTGGGCGACGCCGTCGAGGTGAATCGCCCAGCGCTGCGACGGCTGGGTCGGCTCGTAACGAATCTGGGCCGTGGCGGGCGTCAGGACCGACCGGCCGATGGAACGGTGGCTGAGCACCGAACCGTCCGGAAGATAGAGCGCGAAGATGCCTTCCCAGATCGAGCCGTCCGGTGCGAGCCGGCCCATGTGCGACCAGAAGGACAAGCCCGTGTTCGGGTCATGACCGAAGAACACCAAGTTCTCCGACTCACCGGGTATCGGCGGAATCGGTGTGTCGATCAACGGGTCGACGCGGGCGTATCCGACGGCCGCACCGGCGCTCGGAAGCTGTCCGTTCCTCTGCACCATTACCTCCACTGCGGGATTCGGTGCCTCCAGCACACCGGCTGGCGTCGGCCGCCCACATGAGTTCCACTTACTCAAGTGGACGGCGCATTGACCTGAGTAGGCTGCTCGGGCCGGAGGAGGCGCGATGGCTGCCAAGTGGCCCCTGCTCGGCCGGGACGGCGACCTCGGCCGGGTCCAACGGGTGTGGTCCGCCGGCCCCACCAGCGTCGTGGTGGCGGGGCCGCCCGGGGTCGGCAAAACCGTGTTCGCCCGGGCTTGCCTCGACCAGGCCCGATCCCGGGGTTGGCACACCGAACTGCTCATGTCACCGGCCGCGACGGCCGCGTTGGATGCAACCGGGGCCCCGATGCTCGTGGCGCTGCTCGACCGTCTGACCGCCAACGAGGGCACCACGGTCCTGCTCGTCGACGACGCGAACCTGCTCGGCGAGGCCGAGGCGGCATTGGTCTATGACGCGGCGGTCCGACGCGGCATCGTGGTGCTCGCCACCCTGCGCAGCGAGGCGCCGACGCCCACTGCGGTCACGGCCCTGTGGAAGAACGAGGTCGCGCTGCGCCTGGAGCTGGCCGCGCTGAGCGAGGACGACGTCTCGCGACTACTCACGACAGTGCTCGACGGTCAGGTCGAGCGGGCCACGGCCGCGAGGTTCGCCGAACACAGCGAGGGCAACGCGCTCTATCTGCGGGAACTGGTGCTGGGCGCGCGGGCGGACGGCACGCTGCGGCGTTCCCACGAGTTGTGGCGTCTGGTGGGTGCACTGCGGCCGTCGGACCGCCTGGCGGAACTGGTCGCCGGCGAGCTTCACGACCTGCCGGCCGTCGACCGGCGGGCGCTCGAGGTCGTGGCCTACGCCGGCACATTGACCCACGAGAGCCTGCAGCAGCTGGTGGCCGCCGAGGTGATTGACAACCTGGAACGAACCGGTCAGCTGATCAGCACTCGTGCGGGTGATCATGTCGAGCACCACCTCCGGCACCGGGTCCACCAGGACGTGCTGCGCGCCGGGTTGTCCCCGGCCCGGTCGAGGACGATCTCGCGGCAGCTGATCGACGCCGTCACCGCCACGACCGCCGCGCAGGACGATCAGCTCCAGCTGGCCGAGTGGAGTCTGGACGCTCATGCCGGCACCCCGGCCGAGCTGCTCACCGCGGCTCGTACCGCACGATGGCGTTACGACTTCGCCCTCGCCGAGCGACTCGTGGCCGCGGCCATCCTGGTCGGCGGCGGTTTTGAGGCCGAGCTGCTCGCGGCGCAACTGGCCGGGCTGCAGGGCCGCAACGCCGACGCGGAACGGCAACTGGCCGAACTTGCCCACCGGGCCACGACCGACGCCGAACGTGGCCAGGTGGCGGTCGGCCGGCTCGACAACGGCGCGATCTTCCACGGGGAGATTGAGTCGGGTTTGCGGATCGCCGAAGACGCCGAACGCACCATCACCGACCCGCGGTGGCGCGACCACGTCCGCGCCGCGAAGCTCACCCTGCTGCTGGCCGGCCGCGGGCCGCGGGCCGCCGCGGACGCGGCCGAACCGCTGCTGCGCAACGCCGGCGGACTGGTCCTGGTGCGCGCCTGCGGTAGCGCTGCGTTCAGCTTCGTGCGGACCGGGGCGATCGATAAGGCGCTGCGGGCCAGCGAACTCGGACTTGCCGCGCATCGAGACCTCGACGAACCCACCGATCGCTACCCCTGGTTCCACGTGCTCACCCGGTGCATGGCGCTGGCGCAAGCCGGGCGCCTTCTCGACGCCGAGACCGAAGCCCGCGAGCAGCACGCCCGGGGCGTCGCCGAATCCTCGCCCGAACGACAGGCGTTTTTCTCCTGGCACCTTGCTCGAGTGGTCGGCGATCGCGGCCACATCCGGGAGGCCATCCAGCACGGCCGGGAGGCGGTCAGCCGCTTCCGCGAGCTCGGCCATGTCCAGTACGCGCGCGAGGCCCAAGTGGCGTTGGCGCTTGCGCTCGCGTTGGCAGGCCGTGGGACGGAGGCCGAGGCCCTGCTGCACGAACTTGACGAGTTCGAGGCGCCCGCGTTCTTGTACACCGCGGCGGACCGCGACATCGCCCGCGGTTGGACGCTGGCGGCCGGCGGCGACCTGCCCGGGGCCGTAGAGGCATTTCGGTCCGCCGCTGCGCTCGGTATCGAGATCGGCGACCTCACCGCCGCCACCGCAGCGCTGCACGCGATCGCTCGCCTCGGTCACCCCGACGACGTCCTTGATGAACTCGTGGAGATCAGCGCCGCCGTGCAAGGTGAACTGGCGGGCGCTCGGGTCGCCCACGCCAAAGCCATCAGCAGCGGCGACCCCGACGAACTGAACCGGTGCGCCCGCCTGTTCGAGACGCTGGGCGCCGATCTTCTCGCGGCCGAGGCGTCCGCCGATCACGCGGAAGCGTTGCTGCGCGCGGGACGCCGCCGGGACAGCAACGCCGCTCGCCGGCACGCGGAGGAACGACTGGCGCGCTGCTCGGGGGCCGCGACCCCGGCCTTACGTCGCCTCGACATCCACGCCTCGCTCACCCGGTCCGAGTACGAGATCGCCCTGCTCGCGGCCGGCGGTGCCACCAGCACGACCATCGCCGAGCAGCTCGGCCTGTCCAGCCGGACCGTGCAGAACCACCTCCAGCACGCCTACGACAAGCTCGGCGTACACAGCCGAGCCGAGTTGTCCGATGCGTTGGGCGGGACCGCCCCCCGACGGCCTACTCAGAAACTCCATTCGCGAATCTGAGCAACTACTGCTCACGCCTCCGGCGTCGATGTATCGGTCAATTGCCCGAGATCGACGTGCAGATCCACGTGCAGGAGGTGCCCGGTGAGGACAGACATCGTCGGCTGGCTCCGTCTGCAGTGGGACCGCGTCGCGGCCTGGGCGTGCGTGCTGGCCGGTGCCGTCACGTTGTTCGTCGGGTGGCTGGGGGTGAGCGCCACCGTGTTCACGGTCAAGCAGATGCCCTACATCGCCAGCAACGGACTCGGCGGACTGTTCCTGCTGGGCACCGGCGCGATGCTGTGGTTGTCGGCGGATCTGCGCGACGAGTGGCGCAAACTGGACTCGATCGAGGCCGCCATCCGGGAAGCCGGCCTCGGCACCCGCGGTACCGGTGAATCGCTGCCGGCGACCGGGGGAGCATCGTGAGCGCGTCCCCGTGGACGCGTCGCGACGTCCTCGCATCCGCCGCGGTGATGGCCGTCGGGACGGCAATCTGGATCGTCGGGTGGTACCGGGTCGCCGAGCGTGCCTCCATGCAGGGGCAGCGGGGCCCGTTGAACCTGGCGGCGGCCGGGGTGCTCGTCATCGGCGTCGGACAAGCGACGTGGTTCCTGTCCGGTCGACGCCACATCCGGAATCGGTACGGCTTACTGCTGGCCGCCGTTCCCGAAGGGGTGCGCGAGCGCGCCGGCCGGGCAGCCGCGGTGCGCTGCGCGGAACCGGGCGCTGATGAGGACCGGTACGTCGGCAGCGAGCGCTACTTCCACCGTGCGCATTGCCCGATGGCGAACGGGCGCCCCTGGGTGCCCTCCCCGCGATCCGAGCAGCTCGAGGCGAACCGAGCCCCGTGCGGGATGTGCGCCCCGTGAAGGGGCGCTGGGCACTGCTCGCCGCCCTGCTGACGGTCGTCGGGGTGCCGCTGGCCAACGCGCGGGGCATGTGGCCCTTCGTGCTCACCGGGATCGCCGACGGAGCGGTGTATTCATTCGCCGCCCTGGGGTTGGTGCTCACCTTCAAGACCTCGGGGATCTTCAACTTCGCGATCGGCGCACAGGCCGCCGCGTCGGCCTATCTGTTCTACTCCTTGCGAATCGAGGCAGGTCTGCCGTGGCCCATCGCGGCCCTGGCCGCGTTGATCCTCGTCGGACTGCTCGGCTCGCTGCTGCTCGAGCGCATCGCGTTCTGGTTGGAGGAGGCACCACCCGTGATGCGGGTGGTGGCGATGATCGGTCTCATCGTGCTGCTGCAGTCGGTGCTCACCGCGCACTACGGAACGGCCGCCCTGCAGTTCCCGCCGTTCCTTCCGCAGAATGCGATTTCCATCGGTGGGACACGGATCCTCGCCAGTCAGTGCATCGTCGTGGCACTGGCCCTGGCGGCGACCATCGGGCTCACCGTGTTCTTCCGCCGAAGCCGGATCGGCGCGGCGATGCAGGCCTTGGTCGACGATCCCGACCTGCTCGCCTCGCAGGGCACCAGTCCGGCCGTGGTCCGACGGTATGCCTGGGCCATCGGTTCGTGCTTCGTGTCGATCTCCGGCATGTTGATCGCGCCGATCCTCGGCATCGACGTCGGCCTGATGCTGCTGCTGTTCATCACCGCGTTCGGGGCCGCCGCCCTTGGTGCCTTCGACAGCTTGCCGGTGACCTTCGGCGCGGCGATTGCCATCGGCATCGTCACGAATGTGACGGGTAATGAGCTCGCCCGCTTCCACAGCGCGTGGGTGAGCGGCCTGTACACCCAGGTGCCTTTCGTGGCCCTGGTGGGCGCGCTCGTGCTGGTCCCGCGGGCCCGGCTGACCGAGCGGGGTTCCCGGCGCGTGCGCAAGATGGCGCCTGTCCGTGCACTCCCGGCACGGTTGAACGTGTTGGTCGCCGCGGGGACACTCGCGCTGTTCCTCTCGTTGCCGATGTTCGTGCCGGGCACCGATCTCGCGCAGCACGCGAGCGGGCTCGGCTTTGCGCTCGTGCTGCTGTCGCTGGCGCTGCTGCTGTGGACGTCCGGTCAGATGTCGTTGTGTCAGATGGCCTTCGCCGCTATCGGAGCCTCGACGTTCGGGCACCTGCAGCAGTTGGGGCTGCCCTGGGCTCTTGCCCTGATGCTCGCGGGTCTGGCCGCCGTCCCGGCGGGGGCTCTGGTGGCGATCCCGTCCTTCCGGCTGTCCGGGGTCTATCTGGCCGTTTCCACCTTCGGCTTCGGCCTGTTGATGCAGAACCTGATGTACACCTCGCCGGCGATGTTCGGGATCGAGAACCATGTGCCGATCCAACGGCCGGCGCTGCTCGGTCTGCACACAGCTTCGGACAGCGGCTACTACTACGTCGTCCTGACCGTCGCCGGAATCTGTGCCGCCCTTGTGCTGCTGGTCCGTCGCAGCCGGCTCGGACGCATCCTGGCGGCGCTGGCCGATTCGCCGGCTGCCCTCGAGGCCCATGCCGTGCGCACCAAGGTCACCCGGCTGTCGGTGTTCTGCTTCTCGGCGTTCCTGGCTGCCATCGGCGGCGCCCTGATCGGCGGGGCATCGCACGGGGCCGGTGGCGACCCGGCCGGCCCGTTCAGCTACTTCAACTCACTCGCTCTCGTCGCGGTGTTGGCCTTCTGCGGCCGGCGACCCGTGCTGGGGCCGGTCGTTGGGGCGTTCCTGTTCTTCGTGGCCAAGATCTACCCACCCTTCGACGGCGAGTTCCTCACGCACTACCGCGGTGCCTTCTTCGGCCTGCTGGCACTTGGCGTCGCCGTGTTCCCGGCAATCCGGTTGCCGCAACTGCGCGAGCGGGGTGCGCAGCGATCGGGACGCTCGCCGGTCGCGGCACGCCGGCGCATACCGCACGGCCGCCCGCCCCGGGCGGCGATCCGCAGCGAGGCGAGCGCGGTGGGGATTGTCCGATGAAGCTGATGCCGGATCTCACCATCACCGAGCTGTCGGTTCGCTTCGGTGGCCTCAACGCCGTGCAAGGTCTGTCGCTGCATGCGGCGGCCGGCACCATCACCGCTCTCATCGGGCCCAATGGCGCCGGAAAGACCACCACCTTCAACGCGTGTACCGGGGTCGTCCGACACACCGCCGGCCAGGTTTATCTGGGTCAGCGACACCTCGACCGACTTTCCACTGCGGCACGGGCCGCAGCCGGTCTCGGGCGGACCTTCCAGCGGATGGAGCTGTTCGATTCGATGTCGGTGCAACAGAACGTCGCAATGGGCCCGGAGGGTGTGTTCTCCGCGCGTCGGCCGTGGGGACAGTTCTGGGCGCCGTCAGCCGAACGAAGCGAAATCGGCGCGCGGGCCGCACAGGCGCTGCGCCGGTGCGGGCTGGACGGCATTGCCGACCGCCGGGTGCGTGATCTTTCGACGGGACAACGTCGACTGGTGGAGCTCGCCCGTGCCATGGCCAGCCCGTTCCGGTTTCTCCTGCTGGACGAACCGTCATCGGGCCTGGACGTCCACGAGACCGAGGAATTCGGCGCGGTGCTCTCGCAACACGTCGCGGACACCGGCATCGGCGTGTTGCTGGTTGAGCACGACATGGCGTTGGTCGCCCGGGTCTGCACGCAGGTCTACGTCCTGGACTTCGGTCGATTGATCTGGTCCGGTCCCACGGCCGAGGCGCTGGCTGCGGAGGCCGTTCGTGCGGCGTATCTCGGCGGGGATGTCGAGGACTGTGCCACCGATCCGACTCAGGAGCGGGTCAATGCTTGAGCTTCGGGACGTCAGCGCCGGCTATGAGACCGGACTCGTGCTGCGCGACGTGAACCTCAAGGTCCCGGCTGCCTCGGTGGTGGCCCTGCTGGGAGCGAACGGGGCGGGCAAGACGACGCTGTTGCGCGTCGCCTCCGGCCAATTGCGGCCGACCCGCGGACGGGTGACCCTCGACGGCAAGGACGTCACTAACCAGTCGCCGGAACGGCTTGCCCGGCGCGGCGTGTGCCACGTGCCCGAGGGCCGCGGGGTGTTTCCCTCCCTCAGCGTCGCCGACAACATCCGGTTGGCGGCCTCTCCGGGGATGGATCGGCGTTCCGCGATCGCGCGAGCCACCCGCGCCTTTCCTCGTTTGGGTGAACGACTCGAGCAGCGCGCCGGATCGATGTCCGGCGGCGAACAGCAGATGCTCGCGTTGGCCCGGACCTACCTCTGCAATCCGCGAATGATCCTGCTTGATGAGGTCTCGATGGGTCTTGCGCCGCGCGTGGTGGACGAGATTTTCGTGCATCTGCGCGCACTCGCCGGTACTGGCCTGTCCCTGCTCGTGGTGGAGCAGTACGTGTCTCGAGCCCTCGACCTCGCCGACTACGTCTACATCCTGGATCGGGGCCGGCTGACCTACGTGGGCGAGCCGTCCGAGATCAGCGAAGAAACCGTAGCGCATTCCTACCTGGGAGGCCTCGCATCATGACGTCACGTCACTCTCGTCGCGGCCGCGCGCGAACTGCCCGTCGCGGCATGGCGTTCGGTGCGGCCGCGACCCTGGCCGTGGGAGCGAGTGCGCTCATCCCGATCAGCCGGGCGTACGCCGCCGCCGGGCCACAGATCTTCAACATGTCTGCCCAGGCCGTCGCACTGCAGTCGACACTGACCGACCCGGGGAT
This sequence comes from Sporichthyaceae bacterium, assembly GCA_036493475.1. NCBI lineage: Bacteria > Bacillati > Actinomycetota > Actinomycetes > Sporichthyales > Sporichthyaceae > Sporichthyaceae bacterium. The sequence goes on from DASXPS010000025.1 coordinate 44,672, forward strand.
CCCGTTCGGGCTGCCATTCTCGGTGGGCTCGTACGGCGCGAGCTCTGCGCTGGACTCCAACGGGGGCAGCACCGCCGACGCAGGCGCTCCGTACGCACCGCTGGTATCCACATTGCCGAGCACGGGCAACGGGACCCTGCGCAGTTCCGCAGGGTTCGGCATTCCGGTGGTACCCGCCTTCCCCGGCTACGTCATCGCCAGGGATCCAATCGCTCCCTCGGCGTGGCAGAGCGCGGGTGGTTACGACCTACGCGCGAGCGCGCTGCCCAGCCGCGCGCTCGGCGAGGTGAGTGTCGGGGCCCAGGGTGGCTTCTCCCCGGAAAACAACGCCTTCGCCTACGCCAAGAGCCTGCGAACCGAATCGGGCGTGCGGTCCGAGGGCGCCGCAGGCGTCCACGCTCTCACCTTGGCGGGCATCCTCGACCTGGCCAACGTCTCCTCTTTCGTCCGGCTGGCCAAGGACGGCGACGGACGCACGGTCGCGGTGGCGACGACCGATCTGGGCACGGTGTCGTTCGCGGGCGTCACCACCGGCGTCACCCGCGGGGGCATCGGGCTGCTCGGTGCCGCGCCGACCCCCGTGTCGCCCGACAGCCTGGCCGCCATCAACGACGCGCTCAGACAGGCCGGGATCACCGTGACCTACGTGCCCGCGCACTACACCTACACCGACGGCAGCGTGGGTATCGGTCCGGCGGATTCCAAAAAGGAGGTCGCGGCGTTGACCTCGGCAGCGTTGCGGGTGTTCCTCACCAACACCTCCGAGCGCGGGACGACTACCCAGACGGTGAACATCGGGCAGGTGACCGTCGGTCTCACCGCAGTCGACCTCAGTTCCGAACCGGCACCCGGGCCCAGCGTCGGCGCGAGCACCACCGTCGAACCCGGAGCTCCAACACCGGCCGGTGACGGCGATGCGACTGTCCAGATGGCCGCCGCGCCCCTGGCTGTGCCGGCAACGACGGCGATGGGGACCGCGTCGGGCAGTGGTGTTCCGGTTGATGCCGTTGCAGCACGGCGGCTGTTCCGTCCGGCCTCGGCGCCGGTGGCGCTATTCGCTCCGCGGGACGCGACCTCGTTCGAGGATGCGTACCTGATCCTGGCCGCTACCGCCGCCGTCACATTCCTGGTGGGACAGGCGATCCGCGGGCTCGCCGTCCGCCGCCGCTGACCGCATCCACCGGCCGAGGCGCTCAGCGCCGAGGCGCAGACAGAAGAGGAAGCGCCCAATGTCATCGCCATTGCTCGTTCAGCGCTATCGCACACCGTGTCGGGTGGCCGCGGTTGTGGTCGCCGGCGCACTCGTCATGTCCGGCTGCGGTACTCGCGCGTCGGACCAGGAAATCATCGACGGCCTGCGCGCTGCCGCAGCCCCGGCCGGCGTCGGGCAGAGCCAGCTCGCCGATTCCGTCGACAGCTCGTCGAGCGTGGCACCGGACGGGGGCGCGTCGCTCGCTGGCAGCACCGTCCCGACGGGCGCGCAGGGTGCACCGACCGGTACGCACTCGGGGGCCGGCACAGCCCCGGCCGCGGCCGTCGCGCCGGGCGCCCGCGCCGCCCACCCCGTGGTGCACTCGATCGTTTCCGCAACCTCGGCCGGCGCGGATGTCCCGAAGGACTCCGCGGCGATACCGGGGGCCAATGCGCCCACGGTGGTGAACAAATTGCCGATCCGAATCGGCACGCTCGGTTCGTTCTCCGGGGTCATCGGCGCGGTCACCGAGGGCTCGCCGAAGTCCCTGGGCGCCTGGGTCGGCTACACCAACGCTCACGGTGGACTGGGGGGCCACCCGATCAAGTTGATCGTCGCCGACGACCAGGGCGACGCCGCGACATCGCTGACGCTGGCCAAACGGTTGGTGGAGACCGACCACATCGTGGCCATGGTGGCCAATGTCACCGTGTTCGGTTTCTCGCAGGTCGAGGAGTACGCCCGCGCGAAGAACATTCCGCTCATCGGTGGCGATGCCGTCGACGGCGGCTGGACCAAGTCGACCGTCGCTTTCCCGGTATCGCCCGGGGTCTCGGTCCAGGTCATCCAGGGCCTGCGGATGATGATCAACGCGGGCATCCACAAGTTGGGCATGCTGTACTGCCTCGAGGTGAGCGCGGTCTGCACCTACCTGGCGAACGAGGCGCAGAAGTCCGATGTCGGCAGGTACCTCCTGGAGAGCACCCAGGTCTCGCTGGTCGCGCCGAGTTACACCAGTCAATGCCTGCGGCTGAAGCAGGAGGGTGTGCAGGCCGTGTCTTTGGTGATGGATACCGCCGGCGCCGCCCGGGTGGCCAAGGACTGTGCAACCCAGGGCTACCAACCCAAGATCATGCTGCTCAGCATCGACGCGACCAAGGACATGCCCCGCACGCCCGGTCTGGAGAGTGCCCTTATCCCCGGCGGAACGGTCTCACCGGCGGCCCGGGGTGTGCCCGGCTTGGACAAGTACCGCGAGGTCATGCGGACGTATGGATCGAACGTGGGAGACAGCGGCTTCGGTCTGCTGGCCTACGCGGCCGGTGAGTTGCTCCTGCTGGCAGCCAAGAACCTCTCCGACAACCCCGCGCCCGGCGACCTGTTCCAAGGTCTGTGGCAGATCAAGAACGAGACCCTGGGCGGTCTGACGGTGCCGCTGACCTTCGCGAAGGGGCAGCCGCCCGCTGCGAAGCCGTGCATCTTCGTCTGGGGCGTGACCGGCGGTCACTTCTCCGCCCCCCAAGGCGCCGAGCAGAACTGCTGAGCCGCCCACGCGGTTCGCGTCCACGAATCACCGCCCACGACCGCTTCCGGCGGTCTCACGAGCAGAAAGGGGTGCATTGGCGTGGCCGATTACGTCGAGGTGCATTGCGACCACAACGGTCCGGAGTTCGCCGCCGATCCCGCCGGTACGTTGAACGTCCTGAGGGACAAGGCGCCGCTGGTGTACAGCACCGCCTATGGCGGGTTCTGGATGGCGCTGGACTACGAACTGGTGGCGGCGGCGTCCCGCGACCACACCACTTTCTCGACCTCGCGAGAGGTACACGGCAAGAACGCTCTGTCGATGATCATCCCGCTGGAGTGGGAAACCGAGCCGCTCACGCCCATCGAACTCGACCCACCCCTGCACACCCCGTACCGCCGCATGCTCATGTCGGTGCTGTCCAAGACGGCGATTGAACGGGACCTGCGTCCGAAGCTCGAGGCGATTACCGACTACTGCATCGATCGATTCATCCGGACCGGCCGCGGTGACCTGGTGAACGACGTCTCCGGCCCGGTGCCGACGATTCTCACGTTGTCCTGGCTGGGCATGCCCACACAGCACTGGCCCCGGGTGGCGAAGATTCAGCACAACATCGTCGGGTACCACCCGACCTCGCCGGAGTTCGGAGAGGCAATCGCGGACCTGGCATGGCAGAACGACCTGATCACGCAGACCATCACCCAGAAGCGTATCGAACCGGCCGACGACGTCATCACTTTCCTCACCCGCCAGGAAATCGACGGACAGCAGCTGTCGGACAAAACGATCCACGAGATGGTCACCCTCATCATCGCCGGCGGGGTCGACACCACCACAGCACTGATGGGTCAGGCTTTCAGCTACCTGGAGGGCCGTCCGGAGCTGCATCGGCAATTCCTCAGCGACCCCGAGTTCCGGGAGACCGCCATAGACGAGTTTCTTCGCTACTACACGCCGAACACCGCCCACGCGCGCACCGTTACCTGCCCGGTGGAGTTCGGCGGCCAGCAACTGAAGCGCGGTGACCGCGTCCTGCTCTGTTGGCTCGGCGCCAACCACGACCCGAAGGTGTTCGAAAGCGCCGATGAACTCGTCCTGGACCGAACGTCGAACAAACACGCCGCCTTTGGTCTGTCCGTGCACCGCTGCGCCGGCGCCAACCTGGCCCGGCTCGAGATCGACGTCATGTTGTCGAAGGTGTTGGAGCGGCTGCCGGACTACCGCATCGACCGCGACAAGGCACACCTCTACCCGTCTCAGGGCGGGACTTCCGGATGGTCGTTGATGCCGGTGAGCTTCCCGCCCGGCGAATCGATCGGTGACGGTGACCTCCCCTCTTGAGAATGGAAAATGTCATGACTGACCATCAGATTCTTGCCGACCTGCACCAGGTCGTGACCGCGTTCTGCCGGGGAGTGGACCGGCGCGACCCGGAGATCCTGGCGTCGTGCTTCACCCCGGACGCCACCGACAACCACGGCGTCTACCGCGGTTCCGCGGCCGGCTTCGTCACCTGGGTCACCGAGGCCACCGCCGCCATGGGGTTCATGCAACACGCGGTGTCCAACCTGCACGTGCTCAGCGCCCAAGACGACCGGGCAACCTCGGAGACCTACTACCACATGCGCTGTGTTGGTACCGACGGCGAGATCGCTGCGGTCTTCGGCCGGTACCTGGACACCTGGGCGCGCCACGACGGTCGGTGGCTCATCGCCGACCGCCTCTGTCTCGTCGAATGGTCCTCGCCGAACTCGGGGTTCCCTGCCGATCTGTTCGAGAACGGTGCCACCGACCGGTCCGACCCGTCTTACTCGCTCACGCCCAGCCACGCCTGAGCCGGCGCTGCCGTTCCATCGGCCGAACCAGTAGGGAGTCATCATGCTCGCAGGACTTGCCGGCTCGACAGCCGTCGTCACCGGTGCCGCCGGGGGAATCGGGCGCGCGATATGCGCACGACTGTCCGCCGAGGGCGTACGCGTCGTCGCGGCCGATCTGGATGTCGCCGCGGTGGAAAAGGTCGTCGCCGAACTCCCCACCGAGGCCTTGCCCCTGCATGCCGACGTAACCGATGAGGACAGCGTTCGGTGGATCGTGGAGTGCGCGGTTTCCGCGTTCGGCCGGGTCGACATGATGCAGATCAACGCCGGAATCGAGTCGGCCGCGCTCCCCGTCGCGGAGTTCGACATCGTCGACTACCGCCAGGTCTTCGACGTCAACGTGCTCGGCGCTTTCCTGTGCGCGCGCGCCGCCGTCCGGCAGATGTCCAGCCAAGCGACCGGCGGCCGAATTCTGTTCACCGCGAGTGTCTCGGCACTCAAGGGCGATCCCGGAGTCTCCGTCTACGTCGCGTCCAAGCACGCCGTGCTCGGCCTGGCCCGCTGCCTGGCCAAAGAGACGGCCACCGCGCCGATCCGGGTCAACACGCTGTGCCCGGGACTGGTGGACACCCGGATGATGCGCTCACTCGAGGAACGCATGGGCGCCATGACGCAACTGAACCCCCAGCAGATGAAGAGCGCCCTGGAAGGAATCGTCCCCAAGGGACGCTACGCGTGCCCCGAGGAGGTTGCGGCGATCTCCGCCTGGATCCTCAGCGACGAAGCGTCCTACTGTCACGGCGAGGTCTTCACCGTCAGCGGTGGCCTGGCCCCGTGATCGCGGATCTGGAACCGGACATGGGCAACGAGACCGTCGTGCACACGGTGTGCCGCATCTGCGCATCGTCGTGCGGCATCGACGCGACGGTCGACGTCGACCGGAACAAGGTGTTGAACATCGCGCCCGATAGGCACAACGTGCAGGGGTGGCGCGACTTCTGTCGGAAGGGCCAGACCGCGCACGAGGCCGTCGATCACCCCCGGCGGATCCGTCGACCGATGCGTCGGGTCGGCGATCGGTACGTCGAGGCCTCCTGGGCGGAGGCCACCGCGGATATCGCCGATCGACTGAACGCGATTATCGATCGCCACGGCCCGGATGCCGTCGGTTCCTACAGCGGCAACCCGATGGGGATGGCTTTCGGGGTCACGGCGTTCTACACCGGTCTGCTGGACGCGATCGGCACCCAGAACCGTTACTGGGTCGGGTCGATCGATCAGAACAACGTGCACGTGGTCGCCCGCGCGCTCTACGGCAGCGAGCTGATCTCCCTGGTACCCGACATCGACAGCTGCGACTTCTTCCTGCTGATCGGCATGGACCCGGGCGTCAGCAAGTTCGGCTGGGTGGATTGCGTCCAAGAGGGTTGGCACCGCATGCTCGCCCGACAGCGCGAAGGCGCGCAGGTCGTCGTGGTGGACCCGCGTCGCTCCTTCACCGCGCAACGGGCCGACCTACACATCGCACCGGCGCCTGGCTCGGACTGGGCGCTGCTGCTCGGCCTGGTCAAGACCGTCCTCGACGAATCCCTGCAGCGACCGAACCCATCGCTGCCGCTGAGCGGGCTGGAGGAGATCCGACGGTTGGTCGACCGGGCCGACCCGGCGGATCTGTCCCGCCGCTGCGATGTTCCCCTCCCGGTGATCCAGGACCTGGCCCGACGGTTCGCCGCAGCCCCGCGCGCGATGTGCTTGACCCACACCGGCGTCGCGCACAGCGAACACGGAACCCTCGGCGAGTGGCTCGGGCAGGTGCTGAACCTCCTGACCGGGCGCATCGATGCCGCCGGCGGTCGTCGACACGAACGCGGCGTGGTCGACGCCGGCATGGTGGCCGCACTGTTCACCCCGCAAAACCCGCACCGGACGCGGTTGCGTGACCTGCCGGCCATCGCAGGCGCGCACTCCCTCGCCGAGCTGCCCGACGAGATCACCACAGCCGGCCCCGGCCAGATCAGAGCCTTGCTGATCGGGAACGGTAATCCGGTCACGTCGGGGCCCGACGGATCGGCGTTGGACGATGCCCTGAGCACGCTGGAGCTGCTCGTCGTGTTCGACCTCGTCCAACGAGAGAGTCACCGCCACGCGCACTGGCTCATCCCCGGGACGCATTGGCTCGAGCGTGGCGAACTGCACCCATTTCTGTGCAGCGTCTCGGAACAACCGGTCGTCCAGTACGGACGCCAAGCCGTACAACCGTTGCCCGGAATCAAGCCCGAATGGGAATTCTTCACCGATCTCGCGCTCGCGATGGACCGCAACCTGTTCGGCAAGCCCGGCGTGAACCGCATCATCCGCGCCTTGCGTCGGCTGGCGAAAGTGATCGGCAGACCAGGACTGCAATTCAATCCGGAATGGATCAGCCGACTCATGGTGCTGGTCGGGCGGCGAGTGCGCTGGCGCGACATCCTGGCCGCGCAGCACGGCCTGCGCTACAGCGAGCGTCGCTACGGCGACCTCACCCGAGCGTTGCGGACCCCGGACCAACAGGTGCACCTCGCGCCGGCCTCCTTCGTTACGGCCTGCCTCGACGCCCTGGCGCAACCGGCGGAGCGCTCGGCCGAATATCCGTATCTGCTCATCAACCGTCGCCACCGCGAGTCGATGAACTCCTGGCTCAACGATCTCCCCGGCCTGCACCGAAACCACCGCCGCAACGTCGCAGAGCTGCATGACGCGGACGCTGAGGCCATCGGCGTCCGCAATGGCGATCTGCTCGAAGTCGCCTCGGCGACCGGGTCGTTCGTGGTTCCCGTCGAGATCTCCGACGCCGTGCGCCGCGGCGTCGTGTGTGTCCCGCACGGATGGGGCAGTCGCACCTTCGACCCACACGGCGAGCGTCCACCCGGAGTGCACGGGTCGAACCGGAATCTCGTGGTCAGCAATCGGGCCATCGATCGGCTCTCCCAGACTCCGGCCTTCAATTCCACGCCCGTGTGCCTGCGACGTGTCGACCCGTTCTCCGATGCCGAGGCAGCCGTCGAAGACGGTACGGCGCTGCGGGGGCTTCGATCTGCACAACGTGTCTGAGAAATCAACCGATGAGGGAGGTCTGACGATGAGCCTGGACGAGAAGGTGGCCGTCATCACCGGTGGTACCGGCGGGATCGGCTTCGGTATTGCCCGTGCCTTCGTCGACGCCGGGGCCAAGGTGCTGGTTACCGGGCGCGACGTCGAACGGGGGGAGAAGGCGGTAGCAGAACTCGGGGGAGAGTCCCGAGCCGGCTTCTTCGGCGGCGACGCGATGGATCAGGCCGCCGTCGAAGCGTGCATCGACCGCGCCGTCGATGTGTTCGGTCGACTGGACATCCTGGTCAACAACTCCGGCGGGGCGACGCAGTTCGGGCTCGTCGCCGACCTGCCCGACAGCGCCTGGGAGCAGGCGATCCGGTGGAACCTGACATCACCGTTCTGGGCCTGTCGGCGGGCGCTGAAGTATCTGGTGCCGCAACGCTCCGGGCGGATCATCAACATTTCCTCGGTCGAGGGCAAGCACGGTCGCCCCGGGATCGCGCAGTACGTGGCGGCGAAGCACGGCGTCATCGGCCTGACGAAGGCGCTGGCCCAGGAGGTCGGCACGCTCGGCATCACGGTGAACGCCATCTGCCCCGGGCTGGTGATGACTCCGTTGATCCGCGCGCAGTCGGCCGGCCCCGCCGCGCTGCAGAACATGAGCCCGGAGGAGTTCCTGCAGGGCTATGCCGACGATGCCGCAATCAAGCGGTTCATCACGACCGAGGAGGTCGGGGCGATGGCCGTGCTCATCGCCTCCGACGCCGGCTCCGGTATCACCGGCGCGGCCCTGAGCGTGGATGGCGGCACCGCCGGCTACTGAGCCGGTCACCCACCGGCCCCACTGAGGAGCATCGGATGTTTCCAGGCGCGATCGACCGAATTCCCACCACTGTCGAGGATCTCGACCCGGCCTGGCTCACGCGAATCCTGCGGCAGAGCGGAGCGCTGGGCGTCGACGCGGAGGTCACCGGCCTCGTCCCCACTTCACTGGGGGTGGGCGTCGGGATGATGTCGGGCCTGGTGCGCCTGGGCCTGCGCACGGACGGTCCCGGTGATCGCCCCAGCCTGGTGTTCAAGTTCGCCAGCCCGAGCGAGACCAATCGCGCGGTCGCCGAGGGTTTCCGGATGTACGAGCGAGAAGTGCGCTTCTTCTCCGAGGTGGCGCACACCTTGGGCGACGCGGCGCCTGCCTGTTATCTGGCCGTCCACGACCCGGTGACCGGGGCCTTTGCTCTGCTGCTGGAGGACCTGGGCGACTATCGGGCGGGGGATCAGGCATCCGGATGCTCCCTCGCCGACGTGGAGCGCGCGGTCGAGCGGGTCGCGCGGCTGCACCTCGGGACCTGGGGAGCCCGCGGCAATCCGGCATACGCCGCCTGGCCCACCTGCGACGGCCCGTTGTACGTGCAGGGCCTCGGCGCCGGGGTCGCAGCCGGATTCGACACGGCGATGGCCGCCTTTGACCACGTCCTCGCGCCGGAGATCGCGAAGGCCGGTGATCGGTTCCGATCCGGCATACCCGTGTTGCACGCGCAGATGGCCGAGGGACCCCAGGCACTCGCGCATGGTGACCTGCGTGCGGACAACCTGATGTTCGCCACGGCGGAGCATCACCGCCCGCTCGTCATGTTGGACTTCCAAGCCCCGATTGTGACCAAGCCCGTGCACGACCTCGCGTACCTGCTCACGCAGAGCGTGGATGTCACACTCCGGCAGGCCGAAGAGCGTCGTGTTCTCCAGGAATACGCCGCGATGCTGCGTCAGGCGGACCCCGGCTACTCCGACGAGCAGTGCTGGCAGGACTACCGCCTCGCCGCCCTGCACTGCTTCGAGTACGCCGTGGTCGTCGCCGGCACCCTCGACCCGAGCAACGACCGCGGGCGGGCCTGGATATCGGCGATGATGGAACGGTCGAGCGCCGCGATCATGGACCTCGGTCTGCTCGCGCTCCTACCCTGATGGCCCGGCGTCCCAGCCGTCGCGAGCACATCATCTTCGTCAGCTTGCCTCCGGCGACGGTGAACGGTTCTGTCGCCGTTTTCGGCTGCTTGTTCTCTCCACGGGTGGTGGTCATGGGTTTGCTGGGACGACCCCGGGGCGTGCCCCGGGTCGGGGCGTAGATTGCCTCGTGGAGCTGACGACACCTCAGAAATGGGAATCACCGGGTTGTGCGACACCGCGCGACTTCGAAATCGCGTGGAGTTCAGCACGCGGCTTTCTTCGACGTCCATTTGGGCAGGAGGGCGATTTTGTGCTTGCTGATCGGCGGATCGAGCGGCCGGCCGTGAGCACGCAGGCAGGTGGTGACGGAGTGGGATTTGATGGGCCGCAGGATGCCGTCGTCGTCGACGAGGTACTTCTTGCCGGAGGGGCCCTCGACGATGTGGCCGGGGAGGGCCTGCGGAATTCCGGCTTTCTTGCGTATCCAGGCGGCGGTGGCTTGGTTGAACACGGTCTCGCCCACATTGATGACGTTGAGCAGGTTGTAGGTGGGCCCGCCGGTTCTCTCCAGGGACTGAACGAATGCCGCGACCCGGTTCCCCTTGTCCAGGGCGAGGGTCACCGGTGCCCCGGAATCACCGTGGGTGAGGACTGAGTACGCATTGAGCCCGCCGGCGACCGGGAGGATCTCTTTGGGTGTGGCGCAGGCGACGCCGTCGGTGATGGGTTGTGTGCTGCCGTAGATGCCCGCGCAGTTGAGCAGGAGTCGGTTGGTGTCGTGCTGCGCACGCAATGTCTGCGCGCCGTCGCCCTGGTTCGTCCCGTCGATGTCACCGAAGCCGTAGCCGCGGGTCGTGCGTCCGGTCGTGGCCAGGCCCGGTCGCTGCAGTAGCCACAACGGGTCACGGGAGGTTGCCTTGGTCAGGTGGATCAGGGCGATGTCGTTGTCGAAGTGTTCGAAGCCCTGCTCGGACAGGGCGATGTTGCCGACGGTGATGCTGGTGGCCCGGTATTGCCTTCCGTCCTCGCCCTTGGATCCGAGGTAGATGCCGAAGGTCTTCACCGGGCGTTTGGTGTAGTGCAGCTGGTGATCGGCCACGGTGTAGTTGATGACGCAGTGTGCTGCGGTCAGCACCCACGTGCGGGCGACGAGTGCGCCGGAGCAGATTGATTGCGGCGTGTGACCGTTGGGTTCGTACTCGATGAGGGCGGCCCATGAGGCGTTCGGAGTGTCGCTTTTCGCACCGATGACGGCGCCGGCAGCCGGCGCGTGTATCCAGGATGTGGCGGTGATCCCCGCGACGAGTGCGATCGCGCTCAGCCGCCGGCGCTTCGAGACGTGGTGCATCGCTGTACCCCCCGGGTCCGGAACGATCTTTGTGAACCGTAGGGAGCCGACTCGATGCGCAGGCGCAGTTTTTCCGAGGGTTTACGGGCGGCCCGACATGGTCGGAAATTCGATTGTTTCCGGCGTCATCGGTGTCGTTGTAGGGACGCTTCGCCCCCCGTGATCGGGGTCCTTTGGCTCAGCCGGTCGGCTTGCCGGTGGGCCAGGTGATGCCGGCGTCCGGGTGGAGCAGGTCGTTGATGTCGACCTGAACCCCGACGATGGTCTCGTCGTAGATGTGTTGGTACAGGTGCGCGGCCGGGCTGATCTTCCCGTGCGACCAGGCCGAGGTCTGCCAGAAGAAGGTGCACGCATCGGCCGCGGCGCACTTGTCGATGACCGCGATACCCCCGTACACGCCGGTGCGTTCCTTTCCCAGCACGCCGGCGGCACCACGGATGTAGTGCAGCACCGTGTCCAACTGGTGGGCGGTGGGGTCGAAATCCACGGCGAAATACACGGCGGCCCGGGTCAGTCCCAGCGCGGCCAGTTGCTCGCGGGCGTCCTGCGCGTCCTGCTTGCCGCCGGCTTCGCCGTGCAGGGCCCTTTCGGCGGTGGTCTCGAAGACGATGCCGACCCCCAGGCCTGCGGCGTGCAGGGCGGTCAGTTCCACGGAGGAGATGTTCTTCGGGTTGCCGGGGTGGCTGAGGTAGCGCATGACGAAGGCGTAGCCGTGCGCGATCAGCGCGGCCGGGACCGCCGCCGTGTAGCCGGCGGAGTAGTCGACCCCCTGAGTCACCATCACTTCGCTCCCTGGTTGTTCGCCGTCAGACGATGGCCTTGAGGTGCGCTGTCAGGTAGGCGTCCAGGTCAAAGATCGTGGCCGGGATGTCGCGCGGGAACCACGAGGTGTCGCTGTTCGGGGTGTGCTTGCCCGCCAGCCCGAAGGCGTGGTGGTAGTAATCGCCGATCTGCGAGGAGGTGGTCTTCTTGCCCTGGGTCGACCAGCCGCCGTCGACGTACTTGCCCACTTTGAAGCCGGCCGTCTTGAAGTCGTCGTTGACGTCGCGGCCCTCCCGGGGCGGCAGGGTGAAGCCGTGGATGTGGTTGCCGAACGCCGGCGGGTGGCGGTACCAGCACCCCAGTCCATTGGCGCGGAAGAAGCGCTGCTGATCCCACCACCCCTCCCCGGGGATGTGCAGGTCGACGCACATGTCGAAATCGTGGGTGCCCACCGAGGCCGCCACCCCGGTGTTGAACGCGGGCTGAATGATCTCGATGCCGTGGCCGTACTTGGTCGTGGCGAGTTCGTTGAGTCGGCTCAGGTGGCAGATGTGGCGCAGCGACCCCTTCACCGCGCGACCCTGCACGTCCTTGCGCGTCCACTTGACCAGGACCGTCGACAGCAGCGTCGTGGCGAGGTTGAGCACCGCCCCGTCGAGGTGCACCACATCAAGTCCCGAGCCCGCTGCCGGACGCGCGCGATAATTGTTGACCAGCGTCGGCTCGTCCGCCGCCACGTCCAGGCAGGCCTCTACCTCGCCCGGGATGCCGTGGTCGGGGAACTGCCCGGGCATCGCACACCTCCTCCCGGTCCTGGCGCAGAAGTCCCGGTGCCCCGCTCGCACTTTCCCACGGTTGCGGTCCGCGCCTTTGGTCCGGTCCAGCGTGCACACGCAGCATGCCGCGCTGTGCCAGGACGTGGAAACAAGGGCGGGAGTCATCGCGACGCCCGTGACATCGTCATGGACGCCCGGGGAGTGCGGGCTTTCCGTGGCCCGGCCGCGGCCCGGGTGCAAAGCTTGCCCGGGTGTCTCGGCCGGGTGGGCCGGACGTCGCCCCGTCGCCTCCCCGAGGTGGGCTCACATGAGCGCAGTTGAGCTTCGCGTGCACGGTGTGTCGGGTACGCCGCCGCAGTCGCTGCTGGACCGCCCGCTCGTCCATCAGGTTGCCGGGGACCGCATCGCCGGGTTCTACGTGCCACGGCTGGCCGCGGAGTCCACCGACGCGGCACCGAGACCGGGCGCGCCGGAACAACCCGATGCGCCGGAGTTGGTGGGGTACTGCTGGGGCGGGTTGACCTCCGGCTCGCCGGGACGCGCATTGTGGTTGTTGCTGTTGCCGTTCACCTTCCTCAACGTCGCGCCCCGGGCCCGCCCGGCCACGACGACCGACAGCCGGCCATTCCGCACGGTGTGGTGGATCTGGTACCTCTCCCGGCTCTTGGCGTTGAGCCTGACGGTGCTGTTCACCCTCACCGGGATCGGCGTCGGAGTAGACCTGCTCGGCTGGCAGTGCGCCGGGACCACGGTGTGCCAAGGGACCGCGCCGGACTGGCTCGTGCAGCAGGACATCACCGTGGAGGGCACGCTGCTGCTGGGCGCGCTCGTGCCGATGGCGGTCCTGGGGCTGCTGTGGCTGGTGTCCTATCGCACCGCGAACCGTTACGAGTCAGCCGTTGCCAACCTGGCGGGCTACCGACCGCACATTTCGGCGGAGGGTCATCCGCAGGAGAAGGCGTTGGAGGTGGGGTTGCCCTCGCCGCTGATGTGGCACAACGCGGCCCCGGTGCGCCGCCTGCGGGCCGTGCACATGCAGTGCGGTTTCGCCACGATTCTCGCTGCCGTGCTGGCCCCCACCGACATGTGGTCGTTGACCGTCGCGTCTGCAGTGGTCCTCGCCTACGCATTGGTCGTGCTCGCCTCGCCGTCGTTCACCGGGCACGGCGCATCGAGGAAGTGGCGCTTCGCCTCCTGGACTGTGTGGGTTGTGCTGACCGGATCGGGTGTCGCCGCGGCCGGGTGCTTGGTCGCCGGCCGGCGACACGTCCGGGCGCCCTACCTCGGGTTGGTTGCGGACGGGCGTCGCGAGGGGTTGCCGTTCTTCGATGCGTTCGTGTTGGCGGACTCCGCCGCAGCGGTCCTCCTGCTCCTCGCGTTGATCGCGGTGGTGGGGATCGCGGGCCGCGCCCGGTCGCCGATCCCGTCCTCGGGTGGACACGCGCCGCTGGCGCCGGGCCTGGGCGGTTTCGCCTGCCCCGCGTTGGCGGCGCTGGGGGTGTTCCTGGCCGCGGCGTTCACCGCCGGCACGTATGTGTACGCCGCGACGGTGCTGCACACCGGATCGGTGAAACCTTCCTTCCATGAGCTGACCACCATCTACGCCTTCGTCCGGGTGCCGAACACGGTGGCCGTGGCCACGCTCGCCTACACGATTGCCATGCTCGCCCTGGCCGCAGTGCTGCTCATCGCGATCGGGTACGTGGGGCTGAGGCTGTGGCTGTGGCCCGGCAATGCCGATCGGGCAATGACCGACTACGCCTCGCCGCCCGAAACGCCGGATGGCGCGAAGCGCTCCCGGCAGATCCGCCGGGCGATGCTCTCGGGCACGCTGGTCGATGCCGCACCCTGGCTGCTCGGCCCGCTGGTGGGCATCGGCTTGGTGATCGTGCTGGGCTGGGGTACCTGGTTGGGCTTTCACACCGGGGCGTCCCCCCGCTGCGCACGGCCGGACCGGCATTGCGCGAGCGTCTTCGGTTCCGCCAACGATGTGCTCTCACGCAACTATGCCTCCGGGCTCGGGGCGTATCTGGCGGTGCTGACCCTGCTCGGACTTGTCGCAATCGGCGCGGCCGCATTCCGGGTCCCGGCCACGCGGCGCGGCGTGGGGATCCTGTGGGATGTGGCGTCGTTCTGGCCGCGGGCCTGCCATCCGCTGGCCGCGCCGTGCTATGCCGAGCGCACGGTGCCCGATCTGATCACCTATCTGACGCACCGTCGGGTGGCTGCCCCGGACACCGCGGTGGTGTTGGCCGCGCACAGCCAGGGCAGCGTGATCAGCGCCGCCACCATTCTGCAGCTGCACACGTACGACACCGCGGCCGATGAGGACGCCGGGGCGGGTGACCATCAGGTGCGGGTGTTGCCGCGGGTGGCGTTTCTTTCCTTTGGTTGCGTGCTGCGCCGCCTCTACGGCCGGTACTTCCCGGTGTACTTCGGAGCCCCGCAACTGGAGCGGTTTCAGCAAATCCTCACCACCGGCGCCGACCCGGACCGGCCCATCGATCCCGCGGCGGCGCCGCGGTGGATCAACCTGTGGCGCTACACCGACTACCTCGGCGGCCAGGTCACCGCCGGACCACCGCAGCGCCTCGCCCTGCCGGATCGCCCCCCGGACGCGTCGTTCCCGATCCGCTATCCACCGACGACCGGTCCGACCGAGTGGGAGTGGCACGCCCCCGACCCGCCGCGTTTCGATCGCGCCCCCGGCGACACGACGTACTCCCGGCCGCAACGGCACTCGAATTACTGGGCCGACGAGTCCGGGTACTTCCAGCTCGCCGTGCACCGCCTCATCGAGCAGATCGAGGGGCAGGGCGTGTGACCGGTCAGGGCAGTCAGTTCCGCGATGCGGTGCAGCGCCGCTTTCGCGTCGTCGGGGGAGGAACGGCCCGGGCCGCAGGTGGTGGAGATGTCGACGGTCCGACGGCTGAGACGTTCGATGCGGTCGCGGATGGCTCGCTGTTCGTTCAGTGCCTGCCCGGGGTGGGCGAACCCGGCAACGAGGCGCACGTGGTCGGGAAGCTGGAGTTTGTTCAGCGCGCGGTACCAGCCGGCGTCCGAGGGGGGCGCAACACCGGCGGCGCTGAACGGCACATGGATGTACTCCAGCGGCGATACGGCGGTGGGCCATCGGCGGGCGATGGCGTTGGCCAGGCGCACGATGGGTCCCGCGTCGGTCATCCGGATCAGCGACTTGTGGTTCATGTCGCCCACGCAGAGGTGGATTCCGAATCGTGCTCCGGCGGGGGCACGGGCAACGAGATCGGTGATTCCGCCGGCCATGAGCATGGCCATCAGTGGGCGCAGCGGCGGTGGCATCCTCGCGACGAAGACCTGCTCCACCGGTGCCTCGATCTGGAAGACGACGTCGCGGCCCGCCCGCTGGTGGACCTCGCGGATCTCGTTGAGGGTGGCC
>DASXPS010000026.1 GCA_036493475.1 Sporichthyaceae bacterium
CGCTGCCCGCGCCGGGATCGAGTGCGGGCCGGGCCAGGTCTGCGGGATGCATTCCCTGCGTGGCGCGCTGGCCGTGGCCATGATCGGCGGCGGAACTCCGATGCCGGTGGTGTCGGCGGTGTTGGGACATGCCTGCAGCGATACGACCCAGGCCTACTACCTGCGCTTCGACGTCGAGCGGCTGCGTGGCTGCGCGTTGGACGTCGAGGACGTCACCGAACGGGACCGGGCGGGTGAGCGCGGTGCCTGAGGCGACGCTGCCGGACCTGGTCGCGGACCTGGTCGCGTTGCGTCACGCCGGCGGGTACCGGTTCACGATCCAGCAACGGGTGCTGCGCCAATTCGCCGACCACTGCCGCCAGCAGGGCTACCCGGGCGGGTCGATCACCAAGGAAGCATGCGACGGGTTCCTCTACGGCCGCCACCTGCGCTCGGCCACGGTCCGGCGTAACGAGTTGGCGCTGCGTCAGCTGGCCGAGTACGCCCGGGCCGTCGGCTGGCACGCCTACATGCCGGCCGCGGCGACCGGCGTGCGTGTCCGCCACCAGCCGCCGTACGTGTTCACCGACGACGAGGTGCGCCGCTTGTTCGCCGCGATCGACTCCCAGCCCATGTCCAGTTTCACGAACAAGGCGATGGTCGACCCGGTCCTGTTCCGAGTGCTCTATGGCGCCGGGTTGAGGGTCTCCGAGGCGCTGAACCTGACCCTGTCGGACGTGGACACCCCCGCCGGGACGCTACGGATCCGCGACTCGAAGAACGGTGCGGGCCGGACCATCCCGATCACCGGGCGGCTCACCGCGACCCTGCACGCCTACCTCACGGCCGCGCACCCGGTTCCCGAGCACAGCGACCACGTGTTCTACAGCCGGGCCACGGGCAGGCCGATCAACCAGTCGACCATCTACCTGCGGTTCCGCGGCTACCTGGCCGACGCCGGCATCCCCCACTTCACCGGCGGTCCGCATCCGCACTCGCTGCGCCACGGCTTCGCCGTGGCCAACCTGCGGCGATGGGCCGCGGACAACGCGGACCTGGCCGTGGTGCTGCCCTACCTGGCCTGCTACATGGGCCACGCCGACCTGCGCGGCACCCAGTACTACCTGCGGCTGACCGCGGACGCCTACCCCGAGGTGATGACCAAGGCCCAAATCAGGTTCGGCTACGTCATCCCCGCCCCGGCCGAGGACAAGTCGTGAGCCCGCGACCCGCGCCGCCCGCGGATCTGGCCGGGCGCTGGCTGGCGAAGTTCTTCACCGACCACCTGGCCGGAGAGCGCGCGGCCTCTGCCAGGACCGTCTCCTCCTACCGGGACGCGATCAAGCTGCTGCTGATCTGGTTCAAAGACGCCGAACGCATACCGCCCGAGCGGCTGCGCTTGGTCGACATCGACCGGCCCCACGTCCTGCGGTTCCTGGACTGGCTGGACACCGAGCGGTGCGCCTCGGCGGCCACCCGCAACCAGCGCCTCGCGGTGATCAAGTCGTTTTGCCGCTACACCGCCGTCGAACAGCCCGACCACCTCGACCAGCTCACCCAAGTCCTCGCGATCCGGCAGAAGAACACCCCTGCGCCGGATCTGGGGCACCTGAGCGGAGACGAGGTCAAGGCGCTGCTCGCCGCACCCGGCACCGCCAGCACACGCACCATCAGGGACACCGTCCTACTCGCCCTGGCCTACGACACCGCCGCCCGCGTCCAAGAACTCTGCGACCTCGACGTCGCCGACATCCGCCGCTCCAAACCGATGACGGTGACGATCCGAGGGAAGGGATCCAAAATCCGATACGTGCCCGTGATGGACCCCACCGCCCGGCTCGTCGCCGACTACCTGGAACACCTCGAACCGCACCCCGGCCTCGGCACCGCCGCGGGCCCGCTGTTTCGCGGACCCAACCACTCCCGGTTGACCCGGTCCGGGGTGGCCAAGCTCCTGGCACGCCACGTGCGAGCCGCCCGGGCCCGCGACCCCGGCTGGGCCCCTGGACTGCCGGTCAGCCCCCACACCCTGCGGCGCACCCGAGCGATGCACCTGATCCAGGCCGGCGTCAACCTGATCTACATCCGCGACCTGCTCGGCCACGCCGACGTATCCACCACCGAGATCTACGCCCGCGCAGACGCGGAGACCAAACGCAAAGCGATCGAAAATGCCTACCAGCCACTCACCCCAGACGTCCTGCCCGACTGGACCTCGGACACCTCCCTGATCGGCTGGCTCGACTCACTGGCCCGGTAACACCAGCCACCGGGATTATGCGGACGAAAACACCACCGACACGGCCCCCACCAAGGCAAAACGACCCGGCAGGGCGCATAACCCCGCCGTCCACCTAATGGCGCAAATCGTGAACCCTGGGGCCGTGTCCGCGCCCGCCGTGGGAGATGCGGGCCTGCCACAAAAACCGGCGGAAGTTGTGTCCGACGTTGCCGAGGGTGAGCGGCCGGCCACCGATGCCGGGGAAGAACCACTCCCGCCTGCTGGGCTGCCCGGCGGTCTGGGCGTGGTAGTCGGCGAGCCTGGCCCGTAGCGCTGCGGAGGCGGGCACCTGTCGGTCCTTGCCGCCCTTCGCGTCGCGGATCTGTAGCACGCCGGCGTCGATGTCGACGTCGACGTCGACGTCGCGTAGCAGACGGGCCTCGGAGCAGCGCAGCCCACAGGCGTAGATCGTGCGGAACAGTACCGGCATGACCAGGTGGCGCAGCGGAACCTGGCTGCAGTAGTGGCAGCGGTCGGTCTGGGTGAACAGCGCAGCCAGCTGCTGGTCGGTGTAGATGTGCGGGACGTAGCGGGCGGGCCTGGGCAGCGTCCCGGCGGGCAGGACGTAGGCCGGAACGCCCCGGCGGCCCAGCCAGCGGGCCAGCTCCCGCACCGGCGCGGCCAGGCCCTGCAGGGTCGCCGGCTTGACTCCGCGTTGCCGGGCGGCCGCGATCCACGCTTCGACCGAGGCCCGGGTGGGCGCCTCCAGCCCGGGGAACCGGCTGGCGCAGAACGCGGCGAAGCGGGCCAGCACCCGGTCCTCGACGTCGTACTTATAGCCCGTCGCGCGTTTCTCGGCGACCAGGGCCGTGATCGCGCCGTCCATCGTGATCGCGGGGCTCACCGCGCCCTCTCCCGTCCCGGCGCGTCCGGGTCCAGCGCGCACTTCGACAGCAGTCCCAGCGAGGTTTTCAGGTAGACCCCGGTCGACCGGACG
>DASXPS010000027.1 GCA_036493475.1 Sporichthyaceae bacterium
ACGAGAAGATGTACGGGGGCGCCGGCGACGACACCATCATCGGCGGCGGTGGTACCAACCTGATCAACGTCGGTTCCGGACACAACACACTGGACACCACCGGCGACACCGACGACAAGATCCTCGGTCGCGTTCACTGACCCCCTATCACCACGCGCGACTTGCCGCCCGGCAAGCCCCGCCACCGCGGCCCCCTTCCTGCCGAAGGGGGCCGTCGGCGTTTCCCCGGAACGGACCATCCGGTCATCACACCCATCGGCATCGAAAGGCATGGTGGTCGACCCAATTTGGCCCGCGCGGTGCACAGATGTCATGCACGCCGTGTGCAACCTGACACCGTTTCAGTTGAGCGATCCACTGATCGGCCCAGCACCCCTTGCGCCCCGTCGCCTCACAGGCACTCTGCAGGCGCCGCGCGCCGCGGCAGAGGAATGCCGGATGGGTTCACCCGCCCGGCGGAGGGGATCCCACATGAGCCGCACAACCACCCGTCGCGCCCGGACCTGGCTCGCGGTCGCCGCCCTGGCCGTGCCCTGCGCGGCACTGTGCGCAGCAGCTCCGGCTCACGCCGCCACCTGCACGGACCCGGCCACCAGCCCGTCGGTCAGCGTCCACGACGCCTCGGTGGTCGAGGGCGACACCGGCACCCGCAACATCGACTTCCCCCTCACCATCAGCACCCCGGTCAATACCGACGTCACGGTCACCGCGTCAACCACTGACGGCACCGCGACCGCTCCGCCGGACTATCAGGGCACCACCGCCGCCCTGGGCATCATTCCGGCGTGCAGCACGATCGGGCACCTCTACATTCCCGTGGTCGGCGACACCGTTGGCGAGTCCGACGAGACGTTCACCGTGACACTGACCGCCGCCACCCGGACCGGGTCGCCCGCCCCCACTCTGACCGGCGGAGACGACACCGCCACCGGCACCATCATCGACGACGACGGCGGCCCCGTCAGCGCCAGCGCCCTCGAGGCCTGCGACCAGACGAGTACCGCATTCACAGACGCGATCGCCGACGGCTACCAGCTGCACTTCGTCACGTCGAACCACCACTACGTCGGCGGCTCCAACAAGGAGCTCATCATCGGCACCAACGGGCCGGACCGCATTGACGGTGGCAGCAAGGACGACATCATCTGCGGCATGGGCGGCAGGGACCGCATCGACGGTGGCTCGGGCGCCGATCAGATCGATGGCGGCGCGGGTCACGACACCATCGACGGCGGCTCCGGCACCGACACCATCGTCGACACCGCCAACGGCCACGACAACGTCCTGCCGAGCTCGGGCAACGATTCCATTTCCTGAACAGAGCTGACGCACCACCAGATGGCCCCTTCCGCGGACGGGGCCATCTGCATGTGCGGGTCCTGACAGCGTGACCCGTTCGGAGCACGAGGGTGCCAACCGGACATTCCCCAGCGCGATCATCAGCATGATTGCGACGCGCCTGCCGACAGCCGCGTCCGGTACGGGAGGGGATCCCACGATGACGCACACCCCCACGCGACGCCTTCGCCTGTGGTTGGCGGTCGGCGCCCTCCTGGCGCCGGCCACCGTGCTGGCGGCCGCGAGTCCCAGCGACGCCGCACTGCCGTCCCACTGCGTCTATGACACCGGCGGACCGGGGGTCACCTGCACGTATACCTCGTCAGGCACGTTCACCGTGCCTCCCGGCCTGGGCCTCACCCCCATCTCGGTCACCGCCTCCGGCGGTGCCGGGGGCAAGAACGCGGCCGGCGTCCCCGGTGGTCTGGGTGCCATGACGACGGCGACCGCGAACCCGGCCGCCGGTTCGGTGTTCAGCTTCGTGGTCGGCGGCTCCGGCAGCACCGCAACCGCGAGCAGCAACGGCGCAGGTGCGAAC
Source organism: Sporichthyaceae bacterium (assembly GCA_036493475.1). Lineage (NCBI taxonomy): Bacteria > Bacillati > Actinomycetota > Actinomycetes > Sporichthyales > Sporichthyaceae > Sporichthyaceae bacterium. The sequence continues at coordinate 1,877 of DASXPS010000027.1, forward strand.
GGCGGCGGCTCCGCGGGTGGTACCGGCGCCGGTGGCGGTGGCGGCCTCACCGAGGTCACCGGGCCTGGCGGCTTCCATCTCATCGCTGGCGGCGGCGGCGGCGCGGGCGCCAACGCGACGGGCACCGCGGCCGGGAGCGGCGGAACCGGCGGGACCGCCGGCACCAACACGAACGGTCAGGGCTCTGATGGCATGCCCGGCACACCGCCGGGCGCGGGTGGAGCGGCCGGTCCCGCATCGACCCCGGTCGGCACGTCAGCCGTTCCGGGCGCGTCGGGACTGGTCGCGGGCTCGGCCAACGGTGGAGCGGGCGGTGGCGGCGGGGGCGGCGCTGGGACGCCCGCGGCCGGCGGTGGTGGCGGCGGCATCGGTTCGCCGCCCAACGCCGGCGGCGGCGGCGGCGGCGGCGCCGGGTCCAGTCTCGGCATCGCCAACTCCTTCAGCCCCACCGCGACCGGTCCGTCGGTGGTCGTGAAGTACACCCCGTGCGTCACAGACGCCTCGGTCTCGATCGGCAACGCGCAGGTGATCGAGGGCAACGCCGGCACCAACAACCTGAAGATCCCGATCGCCGTGAACAACCCGTCCGGCTGCACCGGCGTCACCGTCAAGCTGGCGATCGTGGGCGGAACCGCCACCCCGGGCGTCGACTACATCGTCCCGGCGCTCACTCCGGTGGTCATCCCGGCGGGCAGCACCGGCGTCGACGTCACGATCAAGGTCAAGGGCGACACCGACGTCGAGCCCAACGAGACAATCTTCGTCAAGATCGTTTCGGTCAGCTCGCCGGACGCCAGCGACCCGGCGGATCTGCCCAAGGTCACCGACGGATTCGCGATCGGCACCATCCTCAACGACGATGACGAGATCCCCTACTGCGCACCGGGGGTTGCCCCGCCGATGGGATACAACGTCATCACCGGCGACAACGGTCCGAACAAGTTGATCGGCACCCCCGGGCCCGACATCATCTACGGCCTGGGCGGCGATGACGTGATCCTCGGCGGGCGTGGCGCCGACATCCTGTGCGGCGGCAGCGGACGCGACGAGATCCTCGGCGGTCCCGGTAAGGACCAGATCTCCGGCGGCCCGGGCAACGACAAGCTGCTCGGTGGCGCAGGCCACGACACCATCTTCGGTGGTACCGGCCGCAACGAGATCCACCAGTAACCAGCACCGCACACCACGGCGACGGCCCTCGCACCCGCGGGGGCCGTCGTCGTGTGTCCGCAGGCAGCGACCCCGCACCCACTCTCATACGTGAGGCGTCAATTTCCGGTCCCAGGAGCCCCAAATCTGACGCCCCGCGTATGACAGAACTCCGCCCGCTCATGAATGAGCGGAGGGCGAGCGCCCCCGACAACGCAAAACCCGCGGACACCGGATCGGTGGCCGCGGGTTCGGTATCGCGAATGGCCGGTCAGTTCATCCCCACCAGCGCGGGCACCTGGCGCAACTCCTCGGTCCACTCCGCGTGCGGCTCACCCTCAGCGGCCGCGAGGAACCCACCGAGCCCCTGGGCCAACAACTCCCGGGCCTCCGGATCCATCCGGGCCAGCACCCGCTCGATGGCATCGCGCCGGTGATCAGCGACCCGCTGGATCAACGCGATCCCCGATGCGGTCAGCGCCAGGTCCACCCGACGCCGGTCCTGCACCGACTCGGTGCGCGCCAACAGACCCGCCTCGACCAGGCGGTCGCACGCCCGGGTGGCGTTCGACGGGTGCACCCCCAGCGCCGCCGCGACCTCGTTGAGGTTCAGCGGTCCGCTGTTCGCCACGATCACCAATGCCCGGTACTGCGCGATCGTGATGAACTCCGCGATCGGCGCCACCGAGTCGGCCACCACCGACATCAACAGTCGGGAAGTAGCCATCATTGTCTCGACGTGTTCGTCCATCGGCACACGCCCCCTCTCATCCAGCCTGATGGCAGAGAAGTCTAGGGTCGTTCTCAGCTAATACCCAGCATCACTGCGCCGACCGCGTGAACCCGGCGTTAACCCCAAACGACGCGCGGGGGCCGTCGAAGGCGCGTGGACAGGCCGACGGGCCGGCCGTAGTCTCCGGAAAGTCCAACGGCTCGACGCGGAAGGAAAGGCCGGTCGGTGATGCTCAAGGCGCTTGTCGTAGCCGGGGTGACGGATGCCGGTACGCGCCCGCACGGCAACTTCTTCCACATCGTGATGCTGCAGTTCCACGTCATCGTGGCCGGCCTGTGGGCGATCCTGGCGATCCTCACCGCGATGGTGGCGATCCCCGCCCTGCGCCGGGTCCCCTCCGTGATCGGCCTGCACGTTCTTCAGGTGAAGCGGGAACTGTTGCTCAACAGCCTGTGCGGCAGCTACCTCCTCACCCTCGCCACCGGCGTCTGGCTGCTCTACAAGCAGGCCGCCTTCGACCCGCCGTTCTCCGGCTCCGACTGGAGCCAGCTCAAGCACTCCCCCTACGGCCTGCCGTACTACTACGCCCTCTACACGAAGATCGGCCTGTTCCTGCTGATGGGCGTGGCCACCTGGGTGCTGGCCATGGAGGCGGCCCGCGCGGCCAAGGAATCCGAGGCGGCCGGCGGCCCCACCGAGATGGACCTCGACTCCGACGACGAGACGTGGTTGGAAGAAGAGGTCGTGCCCGAGGGCGTGGACGACGACCTGGGCGTCTTCGGGGCGGAGGACGGCGGCACGCTGACCACCACCCGTACCGAGGCCCGACGCCGGTTGGCCACGCACACGCCGCTGGCCACCCTGTGGGCCGCGATCATCTTCATCGTCGTCGGCCTGGGCGGCATCGGGTTCTGCGTCACGCTGATCAAGTACTTCCACGAGCTCGCCCGCTCCGCCGTGGTCTACCAGCAGCTGCGTTACGGCACCGGCTGAACGGCCGATCCGCGCGCAAGCGGACCTTATGTGTCGCCCTCGCGAGCTAACGTGATGACTGTTCGCGATCACGCTGCCGGGGGCACCCATGAGTATGGAAGTCGCCGCATGGAGCTCCATGTGGCACACGATGAACGCCTCGCAGGAGCGGCGGCCGTACTCCGCCGCCACCGCGCGCCGCATCGCGGGGTTCGCCCGGCCACGACGTAAGCAGCTCGTCGCATTCATGGCGTTATCGGTGTGCTCGGCTTGCCTGACGGTGGCCGCCCCGCTGCTGGCCGGGCACGTGATCAACGCGATCGTCGCGCACCGGGCCACGCACGTGGTGGTGACGCTGTCGCTGGTGATCGCCGCGCTCGCGGTGCTGGACGCCACGTTCAGCCTGTGTATCCGGGTGCTCTCCTCGCGCATCGGCGAGGGCCTGATCCTCGACCTGCGCACCGCCGTGTTCGATCACGTGCAGCGCATGCCGGTGGCCTTCTTCACCCGCACCCGCACCGGCGCGCTGGTCTCCCGGCTGAACAACGACGTGATCGGCGCGCAACGCGCGTTCAGCACCACGCTGTCCGGGCTGGTGTCCAACACGGTCACGCTGCTGCTGGCCGGCGCAGTGATGTTCACCCTGTCCTGGCAGGTCACCCTGATCGCGTTGGTGATGGTGCCCCTGTTCATGGTGCCCAGCCGTCGGGTGGGTCGGCGGCTGGCCGCGCTGCAGCGTGAGGCGGCCGGTCACAACGCCGCGATGACCACGCAGATGGCCGAACGGTTCTCCGCACCCGGCGCGACACTGGTCAAGCTCATGGGGCAACCCGAGCTGGAGTCCGCGGAGTTCCGCGCCCGCGCCGACCGGGTGCGCGCCATCGGGGTGCGCACCGCGTTGTCCCAGTCCATGTTCGTCGTCTCATTGACGTTGGTGTCCGCGCTGGCGTTGGCGCTGGTCTACGGCATGGGCGGCACCCTGGCCCTGCACGGGCACCTCAAGGCCGGCACCGTCGTTAGCCTCAGCCTGCTGCTCACCCGCCTCTACGCCCCGCTCACCGCCCTGGCCAGCGCCCGGCTGGACGTGATGACCGCGTTGGTCAGCTTCGAGCGGGTCTTCGAAGTGCTCGACCTGACGCCGCTGATCGCCGAGGTCGAGGAGCCCACCCCACTGCCCGCGGGGCCGCTCGGCGTCAGCTTCGAGGGTGTGCACTTCGCCTACCCCTCAGCGGACAAGGTGTCGCTGGCGTCGCTGGAGGAGGTCGCGCAACTGGACACCCGCGGCGGGATCGAGGTGCTGCACGACATCTGCTTCGAGGTCGAGCCGGGCCGGATGGTGGCCCTGGTCGGGTCCTCCGGCGCGGGCAAATCGACGATCGCCTCGCTGATCCCCCGCCTCTACGACGTGGACACCGGTGCCATCCGGGTCGGCGGGGTGGACGTGCGGGAGCTGTCCTTCGCCGAGATGCGCGGCGCCCTGGGCATGGTGACCCAGGATGGGCACCTGTTCCACGAGTCGATCCGGTCCAACCTGCTGCTGGTACGTCCGCAGGCCACCGAGGCGGAGTTGCTCGACGCACTGCGCCGGGCCAGGCTGGCCGAGTTGGTCGCCAAGCTCCCCGACGGGTTGGACACCGTGGTCGGCGAGCGCGGCTACCGCCTGTCCGGCGGCGAACGGCAGCGGTTGACCATCGCCCGGCTGCTGCTGGCCCGCCCCCGGGTGGTCATCCTCGACGAGGCCACCGCGCACCTGGACTCCACCTCGGAGGCCGCGGTACAGGAGGCGCTGGGTGAGGCGCTGGCCGGGCGCACCGCGATCGTCATCGCGCACCGGTTGTCCACCGTGCGCGCGGCCGACGAGATCCTGGTGGTGGAGGACGGGCGGATTATCGAGCGCGGCCCGCACCGGGCGCTGTTGGCGGCCGGCGGTCGCTACGCCGAGCTGTACCACACCCAGTTCAGCGAGCAGACAACGCAAACGGCGGTGGACCCGGCCGGGCCCACCGCCGCCTGAGCAGCCGTCAGACTTACGCCGCGGAGGTCGCGATGTAGATCGTCGCGGTCTCCGGGTCCGCCGGCAGCACGGGCAGCGTGACCACCCGCGCGGCCGCCACCGGGCGGACCAGCCGCACCGCGAACCCGCCCACCGTGCGCACACCGTGCGCCGCGGCGGCCACCACGTTGTAGACGAAGTACACGGCGAGCACCGCGATCAGCACCGGGCCGGCGATCATGACGAACGTGCCGACGTCGTGTCGGTTTCCGTTGTCGGTCGCAAAGTTCAGGTAGGACCTGGTCAGCTCCGCGACCATGCCACTCATTGTTCGTCCCGCCTCGTGCTCGTGCCTTCTGCCGACGGTCGTCGGTACAGGTGAGGCTGAGACGGAGCCGTTATAACTGCGGTTCCGGACGAGGGATCACAAGCCGCATTTCGGGCGGAAAATCAACCGTTCGTTCAACGCCGCATCCTCCGATCGGAGGGGCTACTCCCACTCGATGGTGCCGGGTGGCTTGCTGGTCACGTCCAGCACCACCCGGTTGATCTCGCGCACCTCGTTGGTGATCCGGGTGGAGATGCGGGCCAGCGTCTCGTAGGGCACCCGCGACCAGTCCGCGGTCATCGCGTCCTCGGAGCTGACCGGGCGCAGCACCACCGGGTGACCGTAGGTCCGCCCGTCCCCCTGCACGCCGACCGAGCGCACGTCGGCCAACAGCACCACCGGGCACTGCCAGATGTCGCGGTCCAACCCGGCCGCGGATAATTCCTCGCGGGCGATCGCGTCGGCCTCGCGCAGGATGTCCAACCGCTCGCCGGTGACCTCACCGATGATCCGGATGCCCAAACCGGGGCCGGGGAACGGCTGCCGCCAGACGATCGCCTCGGGCAACCCCAGTTCGATACCGACCCGGCGCACCTCGTCCTTGAACAACGCGCGCAGCGGCTCGACCAGACCGAAGGCCAGATCCTCGGGCAGTCCGCCGACGTTGTGATGGCTCTTGATGTTCGCGGTGCCGGTGCCGCCGCCGGACTCCACCACGTCCGGGTAGAGCGTGCCCTGCACCAGGAAGTCCACCCCGCCGCCGTGCGCCGCGATGACATCGCGGGCGGCCGACTCGAACACCCGGATGAACTCCCGGCCGATGATCTTGCGTTTGTCCTCCGGATCGGTGACCCCGGCCAGCGCGTCCAGGAACCGCTTCTGGGCGTCCACCACCACCAGGTCCACGCCGGTGGCCGCGACGAAGTCGCGCTCCACTTGCTCGGCCTCGCCCTTGCGCAGTAAGCCGTGGTCGACGAACACGCAGGTGAGTCGGTCGCCGATGGCCCGCTGCACCAGCGCCGCGGCCACCGCGGAGTCCACGCCCCCGGACAGTCCGCAGATCGCCCGGCCGGTGTCGCCGATGGTGGCGCGCACCGCGTCGACGGCGTCGGAGACGATGTTCACCATCGTCCAGGTCGGCGCGATGCCCGCGACGTCGTGCAGGAACCGCTCCAGCAGCGCCTGCCCGTGCGGGGTGTGCACCACCTCCGGGTGGTACTGCACCCCGGCCAAGCGCCGCTCGCAATCCTCGAACGCCGCCACCGGTGCACCCTCGGAGAACGCCAGCACATCGAAGCCGGGCGGCGCCTCGTGCACCGCGTCCCCGTGGCTCATCCACACGGTCTGCGCATTCGGCTGCCCGGCCAGCAGGACCCCGTGGTCGCTGACCACCAACGGCGTCGCACCGAACTCGGACAGGCCGGTGCGGGCCACGTCGCCGCCGAGCGCGGCGGCCATTGCCTGGAAGCCGTAGCAAATACCGAACACCGGCACACCGGCGGCGAACAGCGCCGGGTCCACCGCGGGCGCGCCGTCGGCGTACACCGACGACGGGCCGCCGGACAGCACGATCGCGGCCGGGTCGCGGGCCAACATCTCAGCCACCGATGCGGTGTGCGGCACGATCTCGGAGTACACCCGCGCCTCACGTACCCGCCGGGCGATCAGCTGCGCGTACTGCGCGCCGAAGTCGACCACCAGCACCGGCCGCGTGGGTACGTGCCCCGCGTTCGAACCCGCCCCAGCAGTCATTTCCGACCCCGTCGTATCACCCGTTTGGATGCTCTCGATCCTTCCACAGCGCCGCCCCGGCCCCGACACGCATCTTCGGGCCGCCCAGCACCCCATCGGGTGCACCCAATCGGTTGCTCAGCGACCCGAAGTTGGCGTGTCCCCCGCATGTCCCGCGGCGTGTCGGCTTGACCGGACGATGTTTTCGATTGACGGAATGGCACACCGTCGCGGACGCTGTTGGCAGCACAATTCGCGGGCACGGCGCCACGGCGCTGCCCGCGACCGGTGGAGCGAGCAGCACGGGCACATCGCCCGCGCGCCCTCCGCCGCCAGTGGTGCTGGGCCCGACCAAACCCGGGCCCAGCACCCACGACCTCAGCGGATCGGCACGATGTCCGGTGCCCCCATGCGCGCGGCGTCCGCGGTGCGATCGTCCGGCTGGTCCTGGGACTCCCGTTCGGCGGCCACCCGGGCCCGGTAGTGCTCGATCTCATTCGCGGTCTGCTCCGTGGTCCAGCCCAGCACGCCGGACATCAAATGCGCACACTCCCCGGCCGCGCCCACGCCCCGGTCGAAGGTCTCCACCGAGATCCGGGTGCGTCGGGTCATCACGTCGTCCAGGTGCCGGGCGCCCTCCCAGGCCGCGGCGTGCACGACCTCCGCGCGCAGGTAGTCCTCGGCCCCGGTGATCGGCTCCCGCAACGTCGGGTCGGCCTCGGCCAGGTCCAGCACCGGGCCCAGTTCCCCGCCATGTCGACGCAGCAGGTGCTCGATACGCGCCACGTGCAGGCCGGTCGCGGTCGCGGTGCGCTCCCGGGAGTTCCACGCGGCCTGGTACCCGGCGCCACCGACCAGCGGGATGCGGTCGGTGCAGGAGGGGGGGACCCGCTCGTTCATCGCGTGCACCGCGGCGTTCACCGCATCGCGGGCCATCACCCGGTAGGTCGTGTACTTGCCGCCGGCCACCACCACCAGGCCGGGCACCGGGTGCGCCACCACGTGCTCGCGAGAGAGCCGGGAGGTGTTCTCCGACTCCCCCGCCAGCAACGGCCGCAGCCCGGCGTACACGCCCTGCACGTCGGCCCGCTGCAACGGCGTGGCCAGCCATCTGTTGGCCTGGCTGAGCAGGTAGTCGATGTCCACCCGGCTGGCCGCCGGATGCGCCTTGTCCAGGTCCCACTGGGTGTCGGTAGTGCCCACGATCCAGTGCCGCTTCCACGGGATCACGAACAGCACGCTGTCCTCCGTGCGCGCGATCAACCCCATCGAGGCGTGAATGCGGTCCCGCGGCACCACCAGGTGCACGCCCTTGGATGCCCGCACGTGAAACTGTCCCCGCTCGCCGACCAGGGCCTGGGTGTCGTCGGTCCACACCCCGGTGGCATTGACAACCTGACGCGCCCTCACTTTCCATTCCGCGCCGGACTCGGTGTCGCGCACCTTGGCGCCCACCACGCGTTCACCCTCGCGCAGGAAGCCGATCACCTTCACCCGCGACGCACAGTGCGCGCCGTAGGCGGCGGCGGTGCGCACCAGGTTCACCACGAACCGGGCGTCGTCCACCTGGGCATCCCAGTACTGCACCGCGCCCACGTAGGCGTCGTTACGCAGAGCGGGCATTAGCCGACGGGCCTGACGCTTCGTCAGGTGACGATGCCGCGGTACCCCGGTCTCGCCCGGTGCGAGCGCGGCCAGGGTGTCGTAGAGCGCAATGCCCGCCCCCACGTAGGCGCGCTCCCAGCCGTGATGGGTCAACGGGTAGAGGAACGGCACCGGGCGTACCAGGTGCGGCGCCAGTTCGGTGAGCAGCAGGCTGCGCTCGCCCAGCGCCTCCCGGACCAGACCGAAGTCGAGCATCTCCAGGTAGCGCAACCCGCCGTGGATCAGCTTGCTGGACCGACTCGAGGTGCCCCCACCCCAGTCCCGCACGTCGACCAGCCCGACGTCCAGGCCGCGGGTGACCGCGTCCAGCGCGGTGCCCGCACCGACCACGCCCCCGCCGACCACCAGCAGGTCGAGCTCGCGGCCGGCCAACGCGGCGCACGCCGCCTCGCGCTCGGCCGGCCCCAGCCGTCCCGTCCCCATGACGCCACCCTAGAACCCGGGCGTCCGCTCAGCCGGGACCAATAGCTCACGGTTCAGCGGACGCGCCGCGGGTGGGGTTGTCAGGAGGTGACGACAACCTCGACGCGCTGGAACTCCTTGAGGTCGGAGTAGCCGCAGGTGGCCATTGCCCGACGCAGCGCGCCCACCAGGTTCATCGACCCGTCCGGCTGGCGGGACGGCCCGTGCAGGATCTCGGCGAACGTACCGATGGTGCCGACCTGCATGCGGGTGCCCCGCGGCAACACCGCGTGATGCGCCTCGGTGCCCCAGTGCCAGCCGCCGCCCGGCGCCTCGGCCCCGCGGGCCAACGGCGAGCCGATCATCACCGCGTCCGCGCCGCAGGCGATCGCCTTGGTGATCTCCCCCGACGTGGTCATGCCACCGTCGGCGATGACGTGCACATATCGCCCGCCGGATTCGTCCAGGTAGTCCCGCCGGGCCGCGGCCACGTCCGCGATGGCCGAGGCCATCGGCACCTTGATGCCCAACACCTCGGCGGTGGTGTGCGCGGAGCCGCCACCGAAACCGACCAGCACACCGGCCGCGCCGGTGCGCATCAGGTGCAGCGCGGCCTGGTAGGTCGCGCACCCGCCGACGATCACCGGCACGTCCAGCTCATGGATGAATTGCTTGAGGTTGAGCGGCTCGGCGCGGCCGGACACGTGCTCGGCGGACACCGTGGTGCCGCGGATCACGAACAGGTCGACGCCGGCATCCACCACCACATGTGCCAACTGGGCGGTGCGCTGCGGGGACAGGGCCGCGGCGGTAGTGATGCCCGCATCCCGCATGGCCTTGATCCGCGCGCCGATCAACTCCTCCTTGATCGGCTCGGCGTAGATCTGCTGCAGCCGCGCGGTGGCCTCGGAGTCGGGCAACTCACCGATCTCGTCGAACAGCGAGATCGGGTCGTCGTAGCGGGTCCACAACCCCTCCAGGTCGAGCACCGCCAGCCCGCCCAATCGACCGATCTCGATCGCCGAGTCCGGCGAGACCACGCTGTCCATCGGCGCGATCATGATCGGCAGCTCGAAGTGGTAGGCGTCGATCTGCCAGGCAGTGGAGATCTCCTCGGGGTCGCGGGTACGCCGCGACGGGACGATCGCCACCTGGTCGAACCCGTAGGCCGCCCGGCCGCGCTTGCCGCGGCCGATCTCGATCTCGGACAAGGCCAACGTCCCTGCCTATCTGCTGTGGTAGTTGGGCGACTCGACGGTCATCTGGACGTCGTGCGGGTGCGATTCCTTCAGGCCGGCCGCCGTGGTGCGCACGAACGTGCCCTTGGCGTGCAGTTGGACCACGTCGCGTGCGCCGATGTAGCCCATCGACGAGCGCAGCCCGCCGACCAACTGCTGCAGCACCGCCTCCAGCGGACCGCGGTAGGGCACCTGACCCTCCACGCCCTCCGGCACCAGCTTCTCATCCGAGGTGACGTCGTCCTGGAAGTAGCGGTCCTTGGAGTAGGACCGGCCCAGGCCGCGGGACTGCATGGCGCCCAACGACCCCATGCCCCGGTAGGACTTGTACTGCTTGCCGTTGATGAACAGCAGCTCACCAGGGCTCTCCTCGACGCCGGCCAGCAGGCTGCCCAGCATCACCGTGTCCGCCCCGGCAACCAGCGCCTTGGCAATGTCACCGGAGTACTGCAGGCCGCCGTCGCCGATCACCGGGACACCGGCCGGACCGGCCGCGAGCGAAGCCTCGTAAATCGCGGTCACCTGCGGCACCCCGATCCCGGCCACGACCCGGGTGGTACAGATCGAGCCGGGGCCGATGCCGACCTTGATGCCGTCCACGCCCGCGTCGATCAGCGCCTGCGCCCCCTCGCGGGTGGCCACGTTGCCGCCGATGACGTCGATGTCGCGGCCGGAGAGCTCACGCACGATGCGGGCGATGATCTCCAGCACCGCGCGGGAGTGCCCGTGCGCGGAGTCCACCACGAGGAAGTCCACGCCGGTCTCGACCAGCGTCATGGCTCGCTTGAACGACTCCTCGCCCACACCCACGGCGGCACCGACCACCAGGCGGCCGCCGGAGTCCTTGGTGGCATTCGGGTACTTCTCCGACTTCGCGAAGTCCTTGACCGTGATCAGGCCCTTGAGCCGACCCGCGGCGTCGACCAGTGGCAGTTTCTCGATCTTGTGATCGCGCAGCAGCACGAACGCGGCGCCATGGCTGGTGCCCACCGGCGCGGTGATCAGCGGCGCGCGCGTCATCACATCGCGGACCAGCCGCGAGGAGTCCTGCTCGAAACGCATGTCCCGGTTGGTGACGATGCCCAGCAGCACGCCGGACGGATCCACCACGGGCACCCCGGAGATCCGGTAGCGCCCGCACAGCGCATCCACGTCGCCGATGGTGGCGTCCGGGCCGATGGTCACCGGCTGGGCCACCATGCCCGCCTCGGAGCGCTTGACCACGTCGACCTGCTCGGCCTGGTCGGTGATCGACAGGTTGCGGTGCAGCACGCCCACGCCGCCCTGCCGGGCCATGGCGATGGCCATCCGGGCCTCGGTGACGGTGTCCATCGCCGAGGAGATCAGCGGCACCCGCAACGAGATATTGCGGGAGAGCCGCGATGTGGTGTCAACGTCGTTCGGCACCACGTCGGACGCACCGGGCAGCAGCAGCACGTCGTCGAACGTGAGTCCGAGCTGCGCGAACTTGGCGGGGTATTCGGCAGAGCTCATGATTCATCGTACCGTCGGGGAAGCTGACGGTGCGTCAGGAGGACGGTCCGCCGGGCTTGACCAGCGAGCGGGCCGCGTCGGCCGGCTTGGGCTGGGACAGGGCCTTGCCGGCCAGGTGGTACAGGACCAGGTAGGCGCCGGACTGGTGGGCCAGGTCGGAACCGGTCGGCCCGCGCAGCCCACCCACCGGGGGCGGGATGTCACCGGGCAGCGGGTGTTGCTGGTCCGGCAGCGGGTGGCCCAGCTTCTCCTTGGCCTTGTCCTTGAGCTGGTTCTTCGCGTGGTCGATGTTGTCCTCGCGCATGGCCGGCAGCCGGTCGGTCGGGTCGGCAAACCCGGTACCGGGCACCAGCGTCTCCGGGCGTTGCCCCGGCGGGTAGACGAATCCCGTGGTGGTCGGGTCGGTCGAGGCGCCGGCACCGCCGGTCGAGCCGTCGCCGGGCTTGCCCACCGCGGCGGCGGCCGGGGACATGATGCGCTGCCAGCGCTCACGCAGCGCGTCCAACTGGGCCTGCAGCGAGCGCAGCAGATCCGGATCGGTGATCAACGCCAGCAGCCGCTGCACCTGGGCCAACTGGTCGGCGGCGGTCACCAGATCGCCCCGGTTGAGGGCCCGCTCGGCCTGGTCCAGGTATTGGCTGGCGCGCTCGGCCGGCGTGCGGCCCGGGGTGACCTGGCCGCTCACCGAACCAACCGCGCGGCGCAGCGGCTCCAGCGGGCTGGAGCCGGTTGCCGCGGCCACGCCACCCAGCCCCAGCACCAGCGCACCGGTGGTCGCCACCGCGACCGCCTTCGGGGCGAACGCGCGGCGCCGCCGCAGCGGGAGCACGGCAGGCGGGGGCTCGTAGGCCGCCCAGGAGGTACCGGCCGCGGGCACCAGCGCCCGGTCGACACGCTCGGCAGCGGCATCCACCAGCGCGGTCTCCAGCAGGGTGGACAGTGGGCCGGGGCGTTGGTCGATCTCGGTCACGTAGGCACCGAGCAGCCGGGCGACCGGGTCGCCCTCGGCATCGGCAGAGACACCGGCGGCCACGCCGAGCGCGGCACCGGGCACCCGGCCGCCGAGCGCGTCGAGCAATGCGTCGTCGGAGTGCAGAGCAGCGAACCGCAGGTCCTCGGACATCAGTTCGGGACCCCCTTCTCGGCAGCGAGGGCTCGCAATTTGTTCAACGCGCGGTGCTGGGCCACCCGGACCGCGCCGGGGGTCATGTTCAGCGCCCGTCCGGTTTCCTCCGCGGACAGTCCGACGGCCACCCGCAGCACCATCAGTTCGCGCAGGTGGTCGGGCAGCTCGTCCAGCAGGTCGCGGGCACGTTGGGCGTCGACCGCTGCCATTGCGGCGTCCTCGGGACCGGCCGCCTCGTCCGGCTTCTCCGGCAGGAACTCGGTCGGCACCGCTGCCCGGATCGCAGCGCGCTGCACGTCGGCCACCTTGCGCGCGGCGATGCCGAACACGAAGGCCTCGAACGGGCGGCCCTCGTCCCGGTAGCGCGGCAGTGCGGTGAGCACGGCGATGCATGCCTCCTGCGCCGCGTCATCCGCGGCATATTCGGCGCCGGGAAGGCGCCCGAGTCGACCCCTGCAGTAACGCAGGACCATCGGGCGGATCCGAATGAGCAGCGCTTCCGTAGCATCGCGGTCACCCTGGGTGGCCGCAGCTGCCAGCTCGCGGAGATCGATCCGGTCCGTCCGACCTTCAATCGGTTCCGGATCGCCCGGCGTTACGCCCGCGATGCCCACCTGCTCCAGTTGCCTATCTGTTACCTCACCAGGCCGCGGCGCAGCGAGATAGCGACTGCGTGCGCACGGTCCGCGGCACCCAACTTGCGGAACAAACGACGAGCGTGGGTCTTGACCGTGTCCTCGGAGAGGAACAGTCCACGGCCGATCTCCGCATTGCTCTGACCCTCGCACATACCAGCCAGGACCTCCAGCTCTCGCTCGGTGAGTGTCGGGGCCGGCCGGTCGTCGGTGGCCGCACCCGCCGAGTCGGCGGTGGGCTGGGGTTCGATCAGGGCCTGGCCGATCACCACGCGGACCTCGGCACGGGTGGCGTCCTTGCGCAGATAACCGCGGGCCCCGGCAGCGACCGCGGCGACCACCGAGGCGTCCGGGTCCTCGGGCCGGGTCAGCATCAGCACCCGCGCGGTGGGGTCGGCCTGCCGGATGCGGCGCACCGCCGCCGCGCCGCCGCCCGAACGCGGGCCGGTCGCCGCGTCCAGCAGCACCAGGTCCGGCGGCTGGGCGCGCACGTGCTCCAGCGCCTCGTCCTCGGTTGCCGTGGTCACCACCCGCTCCACCCCGCGCACCGCGCCCACCGAACGGCGCAGCTGCTCGCGGATCAACGGGGAACCGTCGCACACCAGGATCGTTGCCATGGCACCTCCTCACCGGCCGCCGTCATCCACGGCCACCCTCGTCGGACGATGCGCACGCGCATCGCGGCCGGCGATTGGGCCGAACGGGTGACACCACCCGGCGTTGTCAGGTTAGTCGCGGGGTCCTCGTGCCGCCGTCGCTTCGCAAGAACCCCGCAACCAGCTCAATAGTGGAGCCAGTTTGCCCCTCTGGTCCCACTAAACCACTTTAGCCACGCCAACCTCAATAGACCCAAATCTCGGTAAAGCCACAATTCGCCTCCGCCGAGCCGGAAAAGCACAGCGACCCCGGACGGGACGTTCCGGGGCCGCTGCAGCGTGCGGGTGGTGCGGGAATTACCTCAGTGGCCGTGACCGTGGCCGTGTCCGCCGCCGGCGGCCGGCTTCTCCTCCGCGGGCTTCTCCACCACCAAGGTCTCGGTGGTGAGCAGCATGCCCGCGATAGAGCCGGCGTTGGCCAGTGCGGAGCGGGTGACCCGGACCGGGTCGATGACGCCCTGCGCCATCAGATCGCCGTACTCGCCGGTGGCCGCGTTGAAGCCCTTGCCGCTCTCCCGGACGTTGGCAACGACCACGTACCCCTCATAGCCTGCGTTCTCCGCGATCCAGCGCAGCGGCTCGTCGACGGCCTTGCGCACGACCTGTACGCCGATCGCCTCGTCGCCCTCCAGGCCCAAACCATCGTTGAGCACCGCCGCGGCGTGCACCAGCGCGGCGCCACCGCCGACGATGATGCCCTCCGCGACCGCCGCGCGGGTGGCCGAGACGGCGTCCTCGATGCGGTGCTTCTTCTCCTTCAGCTCCACCTCGGTGGCCGCGCCGACCTTGATCACGCAGACACCACCGGCGAGCTTCGCCAGCCGCTCCTGCAGCTTCTCCTTGTCCCAGTCCGAGTCGGTGTTCTCGATCTCGGCGTTGATCTGGGCGATTCGGGCGGCCACCTCCTGGGCGTCACCGAGGCCGTCGATGATGGTGGTGTCGTCCTTGGTGACCACCACGCGCCGGGCGGTGCCGAGCACCTCGAGGCCGACCTGGTCGATCTTCAGACCCAGTTCCGGACTGATCACCTGGGCCCCGGTCAGCACGGCGATGTCCTCGAGCATCGCCTTGCGGCGGTCGCCGAAGCCGGGTGCCTTGACGGCCACCGAGCTGAACGTGCCGCGGATCTTGTTGACCACCAGCGTGGACAGTGCCTCGCCGTCCACGTCCTCGGCGATGACCAGCAGCGACTTACCCGCGCCGATGACCTTCTCCAGGATCGGCACCAGATCGGAGATCGAGGAGATCTTGCCCGCGTTGAGCAGGATCAGCGGGTCGTCAAGCACGGTCTCCATGCGCTCGGCGTCGGTGACGAAGTACGGCGAGATGTAGCCCTTGTCGAACTGCATGCCCTCCGTGAACTCCAGCTCGAGGCCCATGGTGTTGGACTCCTCGACGGTGATCACGCCGTCCTTGCCGACGCGGTCGAAGGCGTCCGCGATCAGCCCGCCGACACCGGCGTCCTGCGCGGAGATCGTCGCGACACTGGCCATGTCGTCGCGGGTCTCGACCTCGCGGGCGGCGTGTTGCAGCTGGAGACCCACCGCCTCGGTGGCCGCGTCGATGCCGCGCTTGAGGCTCATCGGGTTGACGCCCGCCGCGACCGCGCGGATGCCCTCGTGCACCATCGCCTGGGCGAGCACGGTGGCGGTGGTGGTGCCGTCACCGGCGACGTC
>DASXPS010000028.1 GCA_036493475.1 Sporichthyaceae bacterium
GTCCGGCCGCCCGCGCCGGACCTGTGGAGGTTTCCGTGTACAAGATCATTAAGGCTGCGGGGACGTGCTTCGCCGCCGCCGCCATCGCCCTTGCAGTCGCGCCCGCCGCCGGCGCGACGACCACTGCGTCGGTCTCCCACCATCACCACGGCGGCGGCGGCGGGGGCGGCGGCTGGGGTGACAACGACTGGGACGGCTGGGACGGCGACGGCGGGGGCGGCGACCACTGGGGTCACGACGGTTGGAGCGACAACCACCGGTCGGACGACGGTGTGGGCCGCGACTCCGGCGAGGAATTCAGCGACGGGCACGGCGTGCACTGGTCGGACCACGAAGACAACCACGAATGGAATCACCGCGGCTGAGGCGACCCTCAGCATCCCGCGACGAACGACGGTGGCCCGCAGGCGGGCCCCGTCGTTCGTTCGTGCGGGGCGTCGAGAGTGCCGTTGACCTGGGCGTTCGGAATAAATCTCCCAGAATCGTCCGAAATGGGACAAGATGTGCTTGGCCTTACCAACCGGCCGGTCACCTGGAGGTCATTGTGCGTCATTTGATCAAGGCGCTGGGAACCATGTTCGCCGCCGCCACCCTCGCTCTCGGTCTGGCGCCCACCGCCGGGGCCGTCACCACAGCCCCCGCTGCGGCCGCGTCGACGAGCCACGCGGCCGTCGCCACCGCCCCGACCAGCGCGGACGCGGCGAGCTGGTACTGGAAGTGCCGGTGGCCCCGCTACCGCCACAACCACCCGTGGCGCTGCTCCCGCCACCGCAACTACGACTACGGCGACTACAACAATTACGGCAACAATTACGGCGGCTATCGCCGGCACAACGGCGGTGGCAATTTCCACCGCGGCAACGGCGGCAACCGTGGCAACTGGCCGCGCAACAACGGCGGCGGCAACCGTGGTAACTGGTCGGGCAACAACGGCGGTGGCAACAACGGCAACGGTGGCGGCATGGTCCACAGCCAGGGCCAGGGCCAGGGCCAGGGCCAGAGCGCTCCCCCGCCCTTCCACTGAGGACAGCCGCGGCATTGCAACGCCGGCTCGATCCAGCTGGATCGAGCCGGCGTTCGGCTGTCTCAGCGCTGGTGGCGGCGGCGCAACCCGGCCCGGTCGGTGATCACGATGTTGCGTGACCCGGTGCGCACATAGCCGCGCCGACTGAACGCGGCCAGCGCCTGGTTCACGCTCGGCCGGGAGGCGCCCACCATGCCCGCCAGGTCCGACTGGGTCAGCGTGAGGTCCAGCCGAATGCCGTCACCCTGCACGACGCCCTTCTCCTCGGCCAGCCGGTCCAGGCACTTGGCCAACCGGCCCTCCAGGTCCAGGAACACCAGGTCGGCGGCCTGCTCGGAGAGTCGGCGCACCATGTCGCACAGCGACACCAACAAGGCCCGCGCGAGCGCCGGGTTGGCATCGAACACCGAGTCCACGGCGGCCCGGCTCAGCACGATCACCTGCACCGGTCCCACGGTCTCGATGGCCGCCGAGCGCGGCCGACCGTCCAGGAACGACAGCTCCCCGAAGCAGTCCTCGGGCTCCAGGGTGCAGAACAGCACCTGCCCGCCCTCGGTCGAGTTGACCAGCACCTTGACCGACCCGGACAGCATCACGAACATCGCGTCGCCGGGGTCGTCCTGCTGGAAGATGAATTGGCCGCGCGTGTAGTTGCGCACCACGGCCAGCCCGGCCAGGACGTCCAACGTCGCCTGGTCCAGCCCCGCGAACACCGTGCTGCCGGCCAGCACCTTGGCGATTCGCTCAGGGATCACCCGGGCGACGCTACTCCGTCACCTCAGCCGGTGAACGGCGTCGCGGACACCACGTTGACCGTTATCTTCGCGCCGCTGGGCAGCACGTAGGAGGCCTTCTGACCGGGCTTCTTGCCCAGGATCGCCGCGCCCAACGGGGACTTCTCGGAGTACACGTCCAGGTCTCCCATGTCCACCTCGCGGGAGCCGAGCAGGAACTTTTGCTTGTCGCCGTCGCTGAACTGAACAGTGACGATCATGCCCGGGCGCACGATGCCGTCATCGGCCGGTGCCTCGCCGACCTTGGCGTGCTGCAGCAGCTCGGTGAGCTGGCGGATGCGGGCCTCCTGCTTGCCCTGCTCCTCCTTGGCCGCGTGGTAGCCGCCGTTCTCCTTCAGGTCGCCCTCGTCGCGGGCGGCCTCGATCTTCTTGGCCAGCTCGGTACGGCCCGGGCCGCTGAGGTGGTCCAGTTCGCCGCGCAACCGGTCGTAGGCGTCCTGGGTCAGCCAGGTGACGCTTTCCGTCGATGTCTGGGTCACGGGAACTCCTCGATTGCTCGTCGAACGGCCTAGCTTACGGGCCGGCACGCCCCGGGGCGCCTACCGTGCGCCTGTGGCGGGCCTGAGACTCGGCCCTGGAACACGTTGCCCGGCGGCGGGGTTGGACACTGTGACCGATGCCCGCTGACGAGGAAGGACGACGCCCGGTGCCCACCGAGGAGCCATTGCGGCTGATGGCTGTGCACGCCCACCCGGACGACGAGTCCAGCAAGGGTGCGGCGACCATGGCGATGTACGTGGCGCAGGGCGTCGAGGTGCTCGTGGTGACCTGCACCGGCGGCGAACGCGGCTCGGTGCTCAACCCACAGCTGAAGGACGACCCGGAGGTGGCCCTGCACATCCACCGCATCCGGACCGATGAGATGGAGGCCGCCCGCCGCATCCTCGGCGTGCAGCAGGCCTGGCTGGGCTTCGTCGACTCCGGACTGCCGGAGGGTGACCCGCTGCCGCCACTGCCCGTGGACTGCTTCGCCGTCCAGCCCCTGGAGGCGGCCGCCGCACCCCTGGTGCGGCTGATCCGCGAGTTCCGTCCGCACGTGGTGACCACCTACGACGAGAAGGGTGGTTACCCGCACCCGGATCACATCCAGACGCACAACGTGTCGGTGGAGGCCTTCGAGGCGGCCGGGGACCCGGATCGCTACCCGGATGCCGGGCCGGTGTGGCAGCCGCTGAAGCTGTATTACGACGTGACGTTCTCCCGGTCCCGGCTGGAGGCGTTGCACCAGGGCATGCTCGATCGCGGGTTGGAGTCGCCCTACCAGGAGTGGTTGGAGCGTTGGAAGGATCGGGCGGCGCGCAAGGTCACCACTCGGGTGCGCAGCGGCGAGTACTTCCCGGTGCGGGACCAGGCCCTGCTGGCGCACGCCACCCAGGTGGACCCGGAGGGCTTCTTCTTCAAGGTGCCGATGGACCTGCAGCAAGAGGTCTGGCCGTGGGAGGAGTTCGAGTTGGCCCGCTCCGTGCTGGACACCGAGTTGCCGGAGGACGATCTGTTCGCAGGTGTCCGGGAGCGCAGCGGGGTGGGGGCGTGACGCTGCTTTGGTTGGCGGCACCCTCGCCCAGCCCGGTGAATCCGGACAAGGTGCAGCCCGGCTTGCTGGGCCTCGGCTTCGTTGTGCTGCTGGCGCTGGCCGTCGTCGTGCTGTGGTTCTCCCTACGCCGCCATCTCGGCCGCATCGACGTCGGGCGGCATGAGCGCGAGCGGCGGGCGGGCAGTGAGCCGCAGAAGCCGAGCGAGTCCTGACGGACCGTCAGTGATAGGTGTAGGCGATCATGGACACGGCCACGTAGTGCACCACGTAGCCGACGATCGTGCAGGAGTGGAACAGTTCGTGGAACCCGAACCAGCGCGGTGACGGGTTGGGTCGTTTGATCCCGTAGATCAGCCCGCCGATCGAGTAGAACGTGCCGCCGATCACCAGCAGCACGAACGTGCCGACCGCCCCGGTGCGCAGCAGGTCGGGCACGAAGAAGGCCGCCGTCCAGCCCAGCGCGAGGTACACCGGGGCGGACAGCCAGCGGGCGCTGTGAATGAAGATCGTGCGCAGCGCGACGCC
>DASXPS010000029.1 GCA_036493475.1 Sporichthyaceae bacterium
CCGCGTACCTGGTCAAGGCAGGCCTGAAGGTCCAGGTCCTCGAGGCCTACAAGACCCCGGGCGGCATGACCTCGACCACCGATGTCGAGGAGTGCCCCGGCTATAAGGTCAACGACGCCTCGATCCAGCCGTCGCTGTTCCGCACGACGACGATCATGAAAGACCTCCAGCTGGAGGAGAAGTACGGGCTGAAGATGCGGGTCATCGATCCGGTGCACCTCCAGCTCAACTACGACCACACCTCGTTGGGCCTGTGGCGGGATGCCCAGAAGACGGCCGACGAGCTCGCCTATTTCTCCAAGAAGGACGCGGCCTCGCTCAAGGACCTGTACAGCGTCATCCACGCCGCAGTCGACGTCGGGCTGCCGATGATGCAAACCAGCCCGACCCGGCCGGACCCGAAAGCGATCTTCGAGCTGGCCAAGCAGAGCCTGAAGCACCGCTCGGAGTTGTTGGCCGTCGGGCGCTGGATGCGCGCCACCGAGATCGAGGTGCTCGACGAGAACTTCGAGAGCGATCCGATCAAGGCCTGTGTGCTGATCGGCCTGCCCTTCATGTCCTACGACTCGGACTTCTCCGGCTGGTCGTTGATCTACCTCGGCATCATCACCAAGTACGGCGTTGCCATGTTCGAGGGCGGCACCGGGCAGCTCCCACGGGCACTGATGGAGCTGATCACCGAGCATGGCGGCAGCATCCGGTGTAACGCCGAGGTCGAGCAGATGGTGATGCGCGGCGGGCGCTGCGTCGGCGTCCGGCTGCGCAACGGCGAGGAGATCTACGCCCGTCGCGGCGTGCTCACCTCGTTCGCGCCCAAACGGGTGCTGCGCGACATGTTGCCGCCCGGCACGCTGCCGCCGCACCTGGCGAACCGGGTGGCGAACATCCCCACCCGTTCGCGTGGTTTCGCGGACATGAAGCTCGACGTGCTGACCAAGGGTCAGATTCGGATGGACAAGATCAAGGCCAAGCGCAAGGACGACCTCGACCCGAAGCTGCCCGCCAATGGTTACCACGCCTACGAGCAGGTGAAGGCTGCCCAGATCGCCTGTAAGCGCGGGGAGATGCCGCAGCACATACCGGGCCTGGCCCAGATCTCCACGGCGCTGCCGTCGAACGCGCACTTCGCCCCGCCGGGGGGCGACGTCTTCTGGTTCTGGTCGGGCCTCACGCCGAACGATCCGCACATCGGCTGGGACGAGGCGCGCAAGCAGGCCGCGGAGACGATCATCAATCAGAGCGACCACTACTACGAGGGCCTCGAGGACCTACAGATCTTCTCCCGCGTCCGCATGCTCCCGGACATCGAGGAGCGGTTCTTCGCGATGGACGGCTCGGTGTACCACACCGACCCGCTCATCACCCGCTTCGGACCCAACAAGCCGGCCGTCGGCTTCGCCGGGTACTCCACGCCCATCCCCGGGCTGTTCCTCACCGGCTCCGGCACCCATCCGGTCGCCGGCATCAGCGGCATGCCCGGGCAGAACGCCGCGCGGACCATGCTCAAGCTGTTCCGACGCGAGGACCGCAAGGGCCAGGCCAACCATGCCCTGGAGGAGTCCCGCGCCTGGGACGACGTCGAGACCGCCGACAGCTATCGGACGAGCTGACGTTCACTTGAGGCGGTCGACGACCTCGCGCCACAGCGCGGCGTAGGCGCGGCCGGCGGTGCTGCGCGGCGCCCACTGCACCAACGGGGCGCGGCGCAATCCCATCTGCTCAACCGCGGCTGCGGCCGGGATCGCGGTGTCGGCCAACTCGACCCGGCCGCTCGGCGCAGCCTCCACCAGGTCCCGGTGCAGCTTGCGGCGCAGGTCCACCATGGACAAAAAGGCCAGGATCGGCGGCGTGCGGCCCTTGGTCTCCGCGGCGAACGTGGCCAACTGATCCAGCGTGCGCATGGCCAGTGGCGAGGGCTGCACCGGGGCGAGCAGCAGATCCGCGGCGCGGACGATGTTCTCCGAGATCAGCGAGACGCTCGGCGCGCAGTCCATCACCACCAGGTCGTAGTAGTCCTGCATGGTGTCCAGCAGCAGCCCGAGCCGCTTGGTGGGCCGGCGCTGGGCGTCCAGCCACAGGTCCAGGTAGCGATAGGAGAGGTCTGCGGGCAGCAGGTCGAGGTTATTGAAGTCGCTGGCCTTGATCGCGTCGTGCAGGTCGCGTTTCCCGCCCACCAGTGCCTTGCCGCCGCCCTTGACCTTGGGCGCGACGCGGAACAGGAACGTGGCGCCACCCTGTGGATCCAGATCCCAGAGCAGCACCCGGCGGCCCTCGTTGGCGGCCAGCCACGCCAGGTTGGTCGCCGCGGTGGTCTTCCCCACGCCGCCCTTGATGCTGTACGAGGCGAGAACCTTCACCTGCCGGCCACCATGGCCGCGAACCGGGCCTGGTTCTTCTTGGCGTAGAAGCGGGCCCAGGTGGCCGCGAACACGGCGTGCTCATGTTCCTGACGCAGCCTCAGCTCGTGCGCCATCCGACCCATGGCGAGCAGTGTTTCGATCGGTGCCGTGGCGCGCAGCTCCTCGGCGCACTCGCGCACCAGGAACCACTGCGCCTCGGCGTCCTGAAACGCGCCGAGGTTGTCCTGCAGCCGCTTGAGTTCGTCCACAAAGGCCTTGTAGATGGCCTTGTCGTAGAGCCCGCCGAAGAACTCCAGCAGATAGCGCAGTTCCTTGCAGCGCTTGCGCAGGTCGTGCAGGTCCTCGGCGGGGGAGTCCACGGTGATGGCGCGGCCCCGCTTGCCCACCCGGGTCCAGGACCGGTCCAGCAGGTTGTGCGCCACCGTGCCGATCGGGGTGGTGGCCAACTCCCCGCCGGACGCAGGGTGCGCCAGCTCGGCCTGCCAGCCGGCCAACAGCGTGGCGAACCGCTCGGAACGCAGCACCCGGTTCAGTGCGGTGTGCGCGCGCCGGCCCCGGCGTTCCAGCAACGCCCGGAACGGTTGCACGGCAGCGGTGTCGGTGGCATCCAGGCCGGCGCCGAAGTCGAGCAGGTTCACGTCCAGGTCGCGGGACAGCGAGGTGGCGTCCCCGATCCACTTGAGCTCCGCGCCGTAGCGCGTCAGCGTCGCCTCGTTGTACACGCTGCCGGCCATCTTCAGCACCGACCGGGCACGGCGCACGGCCACCCGCAGGTCGTGCAGGAACTCGGTGTCGGACTCGGCCAGGGTGCCCTCGAGGTTGTCCCGGGTGATCTCCTGGAGTTGGCCAAGGGTCTCGGCGAACGCGGCCAGCGCCGGCGTGGTCGCGGTGAACGTGGGCTCCGGCTTGGCCAGATGCCGGCCGGGTTTCACCCCGGCGCTGCGCGCCAACGCGGCGAACACCGAGCCGGTGGCCGGCCGGAGCCCGGCCACGCCGGCCAGCTGAGCGTCGACCTGCCGTGCCTCCCGGTCGTAGCCACGCAGCGGCTGTACCCGGACCCGGCTCACCGAGGTCTGCGCACCGGTGGCGGTGAACGGGCCCTCCACCGCCACCCGGGCCACCGTCTTCTCGACCTCGTCAAGCACCGCCAGCGCGACGGTGCTGCCCTCAGCTGCCAGGCGCGGTAGCAGCGCCCGGATGCCGAGCACCGGCAGGACCTTGTCCTGGATGGGGCCCTCGGGCAGCGTCGCGTTGCTGACCATGCGTCGGGGGGCGGGGGCCTGGCAGAGCACCGTGCCGTCCACGGCGCAGAGCACCAGTCGGTGCCCGGCCCCGCTGCGCTGTTCCAGCAGCAGCCCGGCGCGGAACAGGCTCCAGTCCCAGGTGTCCAGCCAGATCCGGCGCTCGGCCTCGATACGGGCCGGTCCGACCGGTAGTACCTCGGTCACCCGATGCAGCGCGGCCGCGTCGAGGTCGTCGTCGACCGAGAACTCACCGGCCACCTGGCACCTCCTGTACACCAAGCGAACACCACGTGGCGGGCAGACACCGTATCCGGTAAAGGTGAACAGCAGCGGCCCTGCTGGATGCCGGAGTGATGAGCGCGGGAGGATGCCGGGATGAGCCGGCTCGATGCGGTGGAGTTCACCGATCCGGCCTGTTCCTACGCCTGGGGCACCGAGGGAAAGTATCGGCGCTTCCGCCGGCAGTACGCCGGGTTGATTGGCAGCTGGCGCCAGGTGATGTCCGGGATCATGACCGACACCTGGCGCGAACCACTCGGCCTGGCCGAGGACGACGAGAAGGCCCGGGCCGCTCATGAGGCCTACCTGCGCGAGGTCAGCGCGCTGACCGGTATGCCGCACCCCCTGCCCATGCACTACGTGATGGACAACAGCGAGGACGCCTGCCGGGTGGCCATCGCGGCGCGGGCGCAGGGCCCGGCGGTGGCCGAGGCGGTGTTGCGCCGGCTGCGGGAGAGCTGGTTCGTCTGGGGCCGGCCTGCGGACAGTGTCGAGCGTGGACTGGCCGCGGCGGCGGGAGTGCCCGGCTGCGACCTCGAGCGGCTGGCCCGCGATGTGGCCGACCCGGCCACCGAGGTGGCCTACCGCGTGGAGTGGGAAGAATCGCGCCGGCCGAACGAGCATGCGCTCAACGAGCCGGACAAACAGCCCGGACGGGGCGCTGCCCAGCCGCACAACGGCCGGATGCGCTACGGCCTTCCCGCGCTGCTGCTCACCGGCGCGGACGGCCAGGTCACCGTGGCCGGCTGGCGGGACTGGTCGGTGTGGGAACAGGCCGTCGAGCTGGTCTGTCCGGGCGCGGTGGCCGCGGCTCGTCCGCGGCCCACGCCCGCGGAGGCCTTCGCGAGGTGGCCGTTGTTGGCCCGCGCGGAACTTGACGAGTTGTGTGGACCGGGCGCGCAGCCGCCGGCCGATGTGGTGGAGCACCGCTGGCCGGGCGGCGTGATCTGGTTGACCAAGGCGGAGGCATCCACAACGGACGCCCTGTCAGTTATGCGGTGACGGGTTCTTTGGCGTTGGCGTGCAGCAGGGCGGCCAGTGACAGTCCGCCCATCCACCCGCCGAAGACGAACACCGGGATCCAGTACGAGATCAGCCCGTGGTAGGCGAACACCCCGGAGTGGAAGAACAGCAGGATGGTGCCCGGCGTCAACAGCAGCGCCGTCCAGATGCCCAACCAGCCCACCCAGCGGGGATAGACCGGCTTCTCCGCGCGGTCGGAGAGCACGCCGATGCCGACCGACCCGGCTTGTAGGACGAACGGGGGTGCGGCCAGGAACGCCATGAACCAGCCCACGTCGTGCAGCATTTGCGTCTCCGCGCCGGATCGGGTCGGCCGGAAGGCCGCGGCCGCCAGGAACACGGTGAACAGCACCAGCAACACATAGGTGCAGGCGCCGGCCATCGCGTTGAGCATGGCCATCGCCCCCCCGCCGGGCGCGCGGGACAGTTGTACGGTGACCACGGCCATCAGCGTGGCCCAACCGGAGGTGGCCACCAGCATCAGCAGGATGCCGAACCGGATGCGGTGGGTTTCCGAGGCGTAGAACGACGCGAAGTGCGCGGTCGACCAGTTCGCCCGGGGCGGTACGAAGTAGTCGGCCACGATCAGCCCGACCAGAATGAAGGTCACCCCGACCAGTCCCGCAATCGCACAAGCGGCTTCGTGACGCCTATTCATATCGGCACGCTACGCCGCCCACGGCGCCGCATCGGGGACCCGCGCCGGGCCTAGTGCGCCGCGGCCCCGACGTACTCGGCGAACAGGTCGTCGCCGTCGATCTCGCTGGGCTGGCCGACGAAGGCCACCCGGCCGCGGTTGAGCAGGTACACGAAGTCCGCCGCGGCCAGCGCCCGGGTCACGTACTGCTCGACCAGCAGCAGGCTCGACCCCTGCGCGCGCAACAACGCGAAGAATTCGAAGATCTCATCCACGATCTTCGGCGCCAGCCCCATGGAAACCTCGTCGAGCAGCACCACCTTGGGATTCTGTACGTAGGTGCGGGCCAACGCGACCATCTGCACTCGCCGCCGCTCATCGTTCCGGTGGCCTGATTGAGCCGCTCGCCCAGCCGCGGGAACGCGGCCACCGCGCGCTCGATGGACACCGACTCCTTGCCCCGCGGCGACTGCAGGATCAGGTTCTCCCGCACGGTCAGCGACGGGAAGATGCCCCGGCCCTCCGGCACGTGGCAGATGCCGCGGCGGGCCAATTGGTGTGGGTGACGGTGCGTCACGTCTTCGCCGTTGAGCACCAGCGACCCCGACGTCGGCGGCAGCAGGCCGCTGGCCACCCGCAGCAGGGTGGTCTTGCCCGCACCGTTCGCGCCGATCAGCGCGACCACCGAACCCTCGGGGACCATCAGGTCGACGTCGCGCAGCACCGTGGAGCCCGCATAGCCCGCGGTGATCGACCGCAGTTCGAACATCAGCCGGCCGCTTCCTCGACCGCGATCTGCACGGCCTCGCTGCCCAGGTAGGCGGCGCGCACCAGGTCGGAGGAGCCGACCTCGGCCGCGGTGCCCTCGAAGATCGGCTTACCGAAGTCGAGCACGTGGATGTAGTCACAGGTGGACATGACCAGCGCCATGTCGTGCTCGACGATCAGGATGCCCACGCCCCGGTCGCGCACCAGCGAACGCAGGATCTCTCCGAACCGCTCGGTCTCGGCCTTGTCCAGACCGGAGGAGGGTTCGTCGAGCAGCATGATCTGGAAGCCGCCGGAGATGCAGCGGGCGAGCTCCACCAGCCGGCGCTGACCGGTGGACAGGTCCGCCGGGCGGCGGGTCACGAACGAACGGATGCCGCAGGCGTCCACCGCTTCGTCCACGCTGCGCGCCACCAGGCTCGCGTCCGAGCGACTGCCGAAGACGTGCCGCCACGGCTTGGACGCGGCCAGCCCGGCCTCCCGGCCCAGCGCCACGTTCTCCGCCACGGTGAGGGAGTCGAACAGCTCCATGCGCTGGAACGTGCGGCCCAGTCCGCGCTGCGCGCGGTGGTGCGCGGACTTCGCGGTGACGTCCTCACCGAACAATGTGACAGTGCCCGAGGTCGGGCGCAGCAGGCCCGAGCAGGCGTTGAACGTGGTGGTCTTACCCGCCCCGTTCGGCCCGATCAGACCGGTGATCCGACCCTTCGGCGCGTCCAGGCTGATCCGGTCCACGGCCAGGTGACCGCCGTAGCGAACCGAAACCTCGCTGACCACCAGACCGTCAGTGTTTGCCGCCACCTGTGCCTCCCGGGGCTCCGGATGCGATGTCTGAACACACCGTCCGATTTCGCGAACGATATCAATGCCAACCGGTCGAAACCAGCCCCTTGAACTTTAGAGCAACCGCTCTCTACAGTTGGTCCAGACATTGTGTCTGATCACGTCGTCGAGGTTGGAAAGGAGGCGTCCCGGTGCTTCGTCGTACAGGGGCCTCGGCTCTCGCGCTCGCCTCGCTGGGCGCGTTCACCTTGTTCACCGGCTCGGCCAGAGCCGACGACGGCGGTTACTACGCCGCATCGGCCCGGGCCACGGTGGCCGACTTCTACTTCACCAACCCGACCATCCCCGGCGGCATCAAGCCGGAGGGCGGCGGCCCGGAGACCGACGTCGCGCAGACCTCGCTGAACAAGGGCGACGCCAACGCGCAGTTCCCCTACCTCGGGGACTACGTGCCGGGGCTGCCCGGCGTGGCCAGTGGCCTGTTCGGATTCCCGGTGCCGCCGTACCCGCTCGCCGCGTCCTCCACATTCGGCTCCGATCCCGGCGTGGTGAGCTACCCGGGCATCTCGCTGAACACGGCCAGTCGGACCAGCTCCACGGTGTCCGACGCGATCGTCGGCTCCACCGGGTCGGGGGCCACCTCGCACTCCGAGGTGAACGAGGACTCCGAGGGCACGATCACCGCGACCTCCACCGCCGCCTCGCCGCTGACCGTGCTGGGGCCCGTGCTGTCACTGAAGGGCTTCAACTCGGTCACCACGGTGACCGCGGACTCGTCCGGCGCGATCACCCGGTCCAGCAATCTGAGCATCGACCAGATCTCCGCGCCCGGCCTGGTGCTGCGGATCCCGGAGAACACCCCCAGCTCCTACCCGGTGCCGGTGCCGTTCGCGATCCCCGGCGTGTCCGCCCCCCCGCCGATCCCGGCGCCGTCGTTCCCGGTTCCGGCCGGCGGGCAGACCATCGTCGAGCCCAACATCGGCTTCGAGGACGGCTACTTCGTCATCCAGCTCCCGTTTGCGGGCAACGCGCAGAAGTACACACTGCCCGCGCAAGCGGTGATCGCGGCGTTCAAGGCACAGGGCGTGACGCTGTCCTACACCGCTCCGCAGAAGACCGACGACGGTCTGATCGGCGGGGTGTTCTCCATGTCCTACACGCTGCCCGCGCCGCCGCCGAACCAGTACTACAACGGCGCGACGCCGGTGACCTACATCGTGGGCAGCACCTCGGCCGCGGTGAAGAAGTCGGTGGCCAAGGCCGCGCCGGCCACCGCACCCGGACTGCCGCTGCTCACCCCGCCGCCGGCCGGTGGCGCGGTGCCCGCGAGTGCCGTCGCTCCCGCGTTGCCGCCGGCACCGCCCGCGGCGGTGTCCGCCGCTGCGCCGCCGCCGGTGAACCTGCAACCGGCCGAGCATCCCTCGGCGGCGGCGGACCTGGTCTCCGCGGCACTGCCCGCGTTCGTCGGCAGTGACCTGTCCAACGGCTACCTGGTGGTGATCGTCATCGGGTTGGCCCTGCTGGTGTCGGTGTTTGTGCTCGGCGCGAAGGGAGTGGGCGCGCGATGGAATTCATGAACCTGATCCGGGCACAGTGGGACCGGGCGGGCGCGATTCTGTGCGCCGTTGCCGGTGCGGTCGAGCTGCTCATCGGCTGGATCGGTACCAGCGGCACCGAGCACGTAGCCAAGCAGATCCCGTACGTGGTCTCCGACGGCCTGACCGGCATCTTCCTGCTCGGGCTGGCCGCGGTGATGTGGATCTCTGCGGACCTGCGCGACGAGTGGCGTGAGCTGCGCCGGGTCGGAGCCCTGCTGGAGCAGGAACTGAGTGAGCGTCAGATCGAGCGGGCCCGTGGCCACTGAGGTCGTGGTCACCCGACGCGCGGCCGGCCGCCGTGCGGCGGTGGCGGACGCGGCGCCGCCCCGTCGACGTCGGCGCTACCTCTACGAGACCAGTCCTTGGCGGCGTGGCGATGTCCTGCGCGCGCTGGTGCCGGCCGGGCTCGGCATTCTGATCGCGGCGTTCTGTTGGTACCGGATCAGCGGCCAGGTGCGGCTGCGCGACCAGCAGGGCTGGATCGTGGGTTCGGTGCTCGGCCTGATCGTGGGCTGCCTGGGTGGGGTCTCCTGGCTGTTGGTGGGGCTGCGCGCGGTGCGGCTGGGGCAGCGTCAGCTGCTCGCCGACATCGCGGTGGTGATGGACTGGCCGGCCGACCTGGCCGGCTACCGCGGCCGGCGCGGCGCCGCTTCGGTGGCCGCCCCCGATGAGTTGGTCAGCGGACCCGGCATGACGCTGGTGCACCGCGCGGCCTGCCCGGTGGCGCGCGGCAAGAACGTCGCCCCGGTGGCCGCGGGCCATGGTCTGGATGCGTGCGCGATGTGCCTGCCCGCGGGGGTAGCCGCATGAGGGATTACGTCCCGTACATCATCTTCGGCTTCGTCACCGGATCGGTGTACGGCATCTGCGCCATGGGCCTGGTGCTGACCTACAAGACCTCCGGCGTGTTCAACTTCGGGCACGGCGCGGTGTGTGCGGCCAGCGCCTACATGTTCTACGACCTGCGGCAGGTACACGGGCTGCCCTGGCCGGTGGCCGGCGTAATCGTGGTCGGGGTGATCGGTCCCCTTGTTGGCCTGATATTGGAGCGGATCGCGGCCGGGCTGGCCCCGGTGTCCACCGCGTACAAGATCGTCGGCACGGTCGGCATATTGGTGTTCATCCAGTCCGCAATCGTGCTGAAGTTCACCGGTCAGGGCCTGCGCTTCGCCCAGTTCCTGCCGGAGCACAAGGCCTTCGCGATCTCCGGCGTCACCGTCACCGACGCGTCGCTGATCACCACGTTGATCGGTATCGGGGCTGCGGTCGCGCTGTATTTGTTCTTCCGGTTGACCCGGTTGGGCACCGCCATCCGTGGCGTGGTCGATGACCCGCAACTGCTGGACATGACCGGGGAATCGCCGAACCGGGTGCGCCGTACCGCGTGGGTGATCGGCTCGGTGTTCGCCTCGGTCTCGGGCATTCTGTTCGCGGCCAGCCAGGAGCAGGTCGACGTCAACGTGCTGTCGATCCTCATCGTGCAGGCGTTCGGTGCGGCCACCGTCGCGCTGTTCCGCAACCTGCCGATGTGCCTGATCGGCGGGTGGGGCGTTGCCCTGGCCCAGAAGCTGATCTCCAAAGCGCTCGGTAACGGGCACGAGCAGTTGGCCGGTCTGGACCTGACCATCCCGTTCCTGGTGGTCTTCATCGGCCTGTTGGTGATCCCACGCCGGTACCTGGTGGAGGTCGGCCGAGCGGTCAAACCGCGGGCGGCCAAGGCCGGGCGACTGACCCCGGGCCAGCGGCGTCTCGGCGTGGGTGCGGTGTTCGGGTTGGCCATGCTGGTGCCAACGTTCGCCGGGTCGCACCAGATCGCCTGGGACGTGGGCCTGAGCCAGGTCGCGCTGTTCATGTCGCTGCACCTGCTGGTGCGCACCTCCGGGCAGATTTCGCTGTGCCAGATCGGGTTCGCCGCGATCGGTGCCTCGACGTTTGCCCACATGCTCCACCACGGGGTGCCGTTCGCGGTGGCGGTGCTGATCGGCGGCCTGGTCTGCCTGCCCGCGGCGCTGGTTATCGCGGTCCCGGCGATCCGGTTGTCGGGCCTGTATCTGGGCCTGGCCACCCTCGGCTTCGGCATCCTGCTCAACCAGTTCTTCTATTCGAAGAACTACATGTTCGGTTTCGGCACCATTACGACCGGGCGCCCCGGCTACTGGGGCCTGGACGACGACCAGCGCTACTACTACGCGTTGCTGGCGGTCGCGGTGGCTGTGGTGGCCGTGGTGTTG
>DASXPS010000030.1 GCA_036493475.1 Sporichthyaceae bacterium
TCCCAGTCCTCTGCGACCTTCTCCGCCGAGGCGTACGTAGGGCTGATCCCGGCGTTGTAGACCAGCACGTCCCCCCGCCGCGCTGGGCGCGGAACTCGTTGACCACCTGCCGCACCCGGGACCGCTCGGTGACGTCGAGGGCATGCGCGGTTCCCGGGCGTCGCCGAAGAGCATCCTCAGCGACTCGCCGCCCGGCGTTGGGGTGTCGCCGATCCCGTCGGCCAGATCTGCCAGGAAAACCGCACTTCCGGATACCTGGCGAGACTCTGTATCCGCGTTCGGGACGAAGAGGTCAAACCCATGGGTCGGGCAGCTACTCGCCGCACTAAGGACGCGCGACGTAATAACTTAGGTTTTCGGGTCTGATGTCTCTACCGTTGTGGTATGGCGGATGAGGGGCTGACCGGCGAGGCCGCGGCACGCAGGTATGCGGTGCTGCGTCCGTATCTGGACGAGCGGCAGCGCCGTCTGGTGCTCGGCGCGGAAGCCGCGGAGCTGGGTCGGGGTGGGATCAAGGCGGTCGCGGTGGCGACGGGGGTGCATCCGGACACGGTGGCCAGGGGGGCGCGGGAGCTCGAGGGTGACCTCGAGTCGGCCGGTGTCGAGCCGGTCGGGCGGGTGCGGGCGCCCGGGGGCGGCCGTAAACCGGCCACCGAAACCGACCCCGGGCTCGCGCCGGCGTTGACCGCGCTGGTCGACCCGGCGACCCGTGGCGACCCCGAGTCGCCGCTGGTGTGGACCACCAAGTCGACCCGCAACCTCGCCGACGCGCTCACCGCCGGCGGGCATCGGGTGTCGGATCGGACGGTGGCCCGGATGTTGCGCGCGCAGGGGTTCAGCCTGCAGGCCAACGCCAAGGTCACCGAGGGTCGCCAACACGTGGATCGAGACGCCCAGTTCGGCTACCTCAACGCCCAGGTCATCGACCACCTGGCCGTGGGGGCGGCGGTGCTCAGCGTGGACACCAAGAAGAAGGAACTGGTCGGGGAGTACAAGAACGGGGGCCGGGAGTACCAGCCCACCGCCACCCCGGTCCGGGTGAACGTGCACGACTTCCCGGACAAGGAACTGGGCAAGGCGATCCCGTACGGCATCTACGACGTCGCCGCGAACACCGGCTGGGTGTCGGTCGGCGCCGATCACGACACCTCCGCGTTCGCGGTAGAGACGCTGCGCCGCTGGTGGAACACCATGGGTCGGCACCGCTACCCCAACACCGACCGGCTACTGGTGTGCGCCGACGGCGGCGGCTCCAACGGCTACCGGGTGCGCGCCTGGAAGATCGAACTCGCGGCGTTCGCCGTCGAGACCGGCCTCACGATCACCGTCTGCCATCTACCACCCGGCACCAGCAAATGGAACAAGATCGAACACCGGCTGTTCTCCCAGATCACCCTCAACTGGCGCGGCCGACCCCTGACCAGCCACCAGATCATCATCGACCTGATCAGCGCCACCACCACGGCGACCGGACTGACCGTGCGCGCCGAACTCGACACCGGCACCTACCCCACCGGCATCAAATACACCAGCAAGCAGATCGACACCCTGCCGATCACCCGACACGACTTCCACGGCGAGTGGAACTACACGGTCTCGCCCGCACCAGCCGACACGCCGACATCGACATAGATTATTTCTTCGCGAGCCCTTAGCGGCGGGTTAGCCGGGCGCGAGCTTCTCCAGCCGCTCAATGGCCGCGTG
>DASXPS010000031.1 GCA_036493475.1 Sporichthyaceae bacterium
CGGGTACTGCGCCAC
The DNA here is from genome assembly GCA_036493475.1 of Sporichthyaceae bacterium. Taxonomy (NCBI): domain Bacteria; kingdom Bacillati; phylum Actinomycetota; class Actinomycetes; order Sporichthyales; family Sporichthyaceae; species Sporichthyaceae bacterium. Next base: position 16 of record DASXPS010000031.1, read on the forward strand.
AGTCGGGTGGCGCCGAGGATCGCCGCGGCCACCAGCAACACGTTGCGCACGGTCACCAGCAGTACGGCGTTGCGCTGCGAGGCCATCAACTCGTCGAACCAGTACGGGAACTCCAGACAGCTCAGCGCGGTGGCGGCGAGGATCAAACAGATCGGTAGCCGCATCAGCGAGCCGTGCAGCGCGCACACCGCGGCCAGACCGACCAGCCACACCATGTACTGCGGGCTGATCACCCGGCTGGTGACCACGAACAGCAACACCGCGACCAGACTCGCGTCGGCCACCGTCGAGGCCCGCCAGGTGCCCACGCTGACCCGCCACAGCACCAGCCAGCCCAGGGCCAACACGCTGGCCGCCAGGCTCAGTTGGGTGACCAGGTGCACATGCGGGCCGAGGTACTCCATCGAGCCGTAATTCAGCGCGACCCGCCCGGACCAGCCGTGATGGATCGCGATGTGGAACGGCAGGGCGCCCAGCGATTCGATCTCGATGCCCCGACCGCCCTGCGCGGAGACGAACGACAGTGCGTCAGGCATGGTCCACCAGAACGCAAGCAGCACGGCGGCGGCGGTGACCGCCGCGCTCGCCCACACCGCCCGCGCCCGACGCACCGGGCCGATCGGCAGCAGCAGCAATGCCGGCCACACCTTCAGCAGCGCGCCGATCGAGATCAGCGTCCCGGCACCCACGCGGCGCAGCAACGGCCGCGGACCCTCGGGCAGCCGACCCGCGACCAGGACCAGACCGCACACCGCGATGGCGGTGGTGATCAGGTCGTACCGGCCGTAGGCGATGGGACCGCCCAGGGCCACCCCCACCGTCCACACCCAGGCCGCCCACGGCTGGCTGCGCCACTCCACCAGCGCGCGCCACCCGATGGCGCGCCCGACCGTGCGCCGCGGCCGGCAGGCCCCGACCAATACCGCGAACGCGAGCACATCGAAGAAGAAGGAAATCCAGTAGAAGGACACCGCGTAGCTGAACGGCAGCAGCGCGGGCGCCAGGATCACCAGCGCCGCCGCGGGCGGGTATTGCCACATCACGTCGTGATGCGGAAAGCGCCCGTGGGAGAGCACGTAGTACCACTGCGTGTAGATGTACTTCACGTCGTTGGTCACCGAGGGCAGGATGAAGTGCCGCTCGCGCACCGTGAACAACAACAAGACAGTCCGGGTGGCCACGAAGAAGGCGCTGACCAGGACAAACGGTGCGACAACGGGCCACTTTCCCGTTATCGCGCGCCCACGTGTCAGAAGCACCTGGAGTCCACTATCCGGTCGGTCGGATGCGGGCAACCGCCCGCCGGTGTGATCAACGAGCTTATCGAGGACAGGGGCACGCCAGGGTCGATAGCCTCTAATCGATCAGTCATGCCGCGGCGGCGCAGATCACAATTTGTAATCGGGGAGCCGTACGTCCATGTCCTGGCAGGTCCGGCAAATCAGCCGGGAAGAGCACCTCGCTTTCATCAGCGCCCGACCCGCGGTGAGCTTTCTGCAGTGCCCGGCCTGGGGTGCGGTGAAGAATGAATGGCGATCGGAGTCGATCGGGTGGTGCGACCCCGACGGCAAAATCGTCGGCGCCGGTTTGGTGCTCTACCGCCAGATCCCCAAGGTCAAACGCTTCCTGGCCTACCTGCCCGAGGGCCCGGCGCTGGACTGGTCGGCTGTCTCCTCGCTCACCGATCTGCGCGGATTGATGGACCCGATGTTGGCCCACCTGCGCCGGCGTAAGGCGTTCGGCGTGCGGATGGGCCCGATGGTGGTCACCCGGCGCTGGTCCGCGGAGACCATCAAGGCCGCCGTGGCGGGCGGCGCGGCAACCAAGCTCGGTGACCTGACCCCGGACCTGGTGGACCCCGACGCCACCCGCATCGGCGAGATGCTGACCTCGCTGGGCTGGATGCCACCGTCGGGGGCGGCCGGTTTCACCGCGGGTCAGCCGCAATACGTGTTCCAGGTACCGCTGGCCGGGCGCACGTTGGACGAGGTCTCGGCGGGGTTCAACCAGCTGTGGCGGCGCAACATCAAGAAGGCGGAGAAGTCGGGGGTCACCGTCGAGGTGGGCGCCCCGGCCGACCTGCCGGAGTTCCACCAGCTCTACGAAATCACCGCTGTTCGCGACCATTTCACCCCGCGGCCGCTCGGCTACTTCCAGACCATGATGGACACCCTCGGCGGCGAGGACCCGGAACGCTTCCGCCTGTACCTGGCCCGGCACTCCGGCGAGCTATTGGCCGCCACCATCTGGATCCGGGTGGGCACCCACGCCTGGTACTCCTACGGCGCGTCGGCCGACCACAAGCGAGAATTGCGTCCGTCCAACGCCATTCAGTGGCGCATGCTGTCCGACGCGCATGCCGCCGGGGCCACGGTCTACGACCTGCGCGGCATCACCGACACCCTCGACCCGAACGACCACCTGTTCGGGCTGATCCAGTTCAAGCTCGGCACCGGCGGGCAGGCGGTGGAATACCTCGGCGAGTGGGACTACCCGCTCAATCCGCTGTTGCACAAGGCCTTCCAGCTCTACCTGGCCCGGCGCGGCTGATGCTGCGCCTGGAGATCGACCGGGCCCGGTTCGACGCCGGCCTGAAGAAGGTGGCCGGGGAGTTCCCCGGCCTGGTGCCGGTGGCCAAGGGCAACGGATACGGGCTCGGCATCCCGCGGTTGGCCGTCGAGGCCGCTGCGTTGGGCGCGGACACCATCGCGGTCGGCACCGCGGCCGAAGTGAGCTCGGTGGGTGCGGTGCCCTTCGAGCGGGTCGTCGTGCTCACCCCGCACCTGCCCGGCGACGCCCCGCCGAACGGGCAGCACGTGGTGCACACGGTGGCCGGCGCCGCCGGGATACGCGAACTCACCGGCCGGGCCGTGGTCGTCGAGTGCCGCACCTCGCTGCGTCGGCACGGCGTCGACGCGGGTGAACTCGCGGCGGTTGCCGACGCGCTGACCGGTTGCCGGCCGGAGGGATTTGCGCTGCACCTGCCGATGAACCGGCCGTCCGGGGTGAACCCGGTGGCCGAGGTCGACAAGTGGCTGGGTCGGTTGGCCGGGGCCGGGTTGCCCACCGACACCGTCTGGGTGAGCCACCTGTCCGCCGCGGAGATCAACGATCTGACGCAGCGTCATCCAGGTACTCGGTTCCGGCCGCGCATCGGCACCCGGTTGTGGCTGGGCGATCGGGGCGCGTTGCGCGCCCGCGCCCGGGTGTTGGACGTCGAGCAGCTCTGCCGGGGCGAGCGATTCGGCTACCGACAACGCCGGGCCCGCGCGGCCGGACATCTGTTGGTGGTGGCCGGCGGCACCGCACACGGCATCGGGTTGGCCGCCCCGCGGGCACTGGCGGGCGTGGTGTCCCGGGCCAAGTTGGCCGCCGAGGCCGGGTTGGCCGAGGTGAACATGGCGCTCAGTCCGTTCAGCTGGGCCGGGCGGCAGCGCTGGTTCGCCGAGCCCCCGCACATGCAGGTCTCACTGCTGTGGCTGCCGGCCGGTGTGTCGCCGCCCGCCGTCGGGGAGTACCTGGACGTGGACACCCGGATGACCACCACGACGTTCGACGCCGTGGTGGATGTCTCGGGGAGACTGAGCGAGTGATGGCCCGCGCGACCAAGGCCGCCCGCGCGCAGCGTCGGCGCCGGGTGTGGCGTTTCCTGCGCAACAGCGTGCTGTTCATGGCGGTGGCCGCGGCGGTCGGCTACGGCCTGGGCTTCCACCACCGGTACGGGGCCTGGCCGGGGCTGAACGTCGGCGACCGAATCAGCTGGTGCGGGCAGAACTACCGGGCTTCGGTCACCGACCTCACCCTGACCGAGGTGAACGCCGACCCCAACCACCCGGTCGAGCAGCTGTTCAGCTATCCACCGCACCTGCCGCGGGCCGACGTGTTCGGCGTGCCCACGCCGGCCGGCTCCTGCCCCACCGCCCTATTCGTGGACAGCGGTTCGGATCGCTACACCAAGTACCTCCCACCGGCCGGTTGATCCTCAGCGCTTCAGGTTGAACACCGACCCGGTGGTCTGCAACAGCTGGCACTCGTTGGCGAAGGTGCGCTTGTAGGTGACTACGTGCCCGCGGTAGACGCCGGTCGCCCGGGCGGTCACCGGCTGGTAGATCATCGGGCAGGCGACGAACTGCTCCCGCGGGTGCAGCTTGGAGATCTTGCCGTGCGCCAGGGCCAGTGCGTGGCAGGCGTCGGCGGCATGCGGGTGCGACCCGCGGGCCGGATCGCATTTGAGCGTGGCGGTGTGTTTGCCGGCGCTGGAGGAAACACTGAGCACCAGGCGCGTCGCCGGGTACCGGTGATGGTGCGTGGTGGATGCCGAGGCGGCCGCGGCGGGCACCACACTCAGCGCCGCGGCCAGGCCGATACCGGCGGCCAGCGGACGGATGAAAATCGAACGCATGCGCTCCCCTTCGTGTGCGGTCGTCCCTCCCCCGGGACTCACCCACTCCGACGGCCGGGCGGGTGAGAACGTTCGTCATGAACCGGTGATGATTTCCCGGGCACCTGCTCACGGTCGCGCGATGAGCATGGCCTCGTAGTCCCCGCGGGTGAGCAATCGGTTGGTTTGCGCACCGTTGGCCAGTGGGGCGTTGATCGGCTTGCCGTTGAACGTCAGCCGCACCCGGCGCACGCCGGGCAGCGAGGTGGTGGTGAGCACAATCTGGGCGATCGCGGTGGTCTGGTCGGGGGGCGGCTGGTCCACGGCAAGGTCCACGATCGCCACGTCGCCCTGCAGGGAGGTCACCCGCAACCGGGTGGCCGGTGGCAGCGCGCTGCTGTAGCCGCGCTCGCGGTCCCGGCCGTCGGGACCCGCGGAAAGGTCATCGAGCAGCTCCTGCAGCGCGGGTTGACCGGGTGCTGCGTTCAGGGTGCGCATGGCCTGCACCAACACCTCGTCGCTGCTGAAGTACACGTCGCCGGTGGCCCGCGCCGGTTCCGCGGTGTTCGTCGGGGACGGCGTCGAGCTGCCCACCAGTCGCTGCGGCAAGCTCATCGGGTCGATGTCGACCACGTTGCCGCGGCCCAGCCCGCAGCCGGCGAGCACCAGGGCGAGCAGTAGCACCCGGACGATCCGACCTCGCATCACTCAGCCTCCGTCCGAGCGGCCGGTAACCGGACCACGAACCGCGCCCCGGGCCCGTCGTGCTCGGTGCACCACACCGATCCACCGTGCGCCTCCACCGATTCGGCGACGATGGCCAACCCCAGCCCGGTGCCCGAGGAGGAGCCGCGGGCGGTCCGGTTGGTCGCGAACCGCTCGAAGATCCGCTCGCGTTCGGTCGCCGGTACCCCCGGCCCGTGGTCGTCGATGAGCACCAGCACGTCGCCGGTGGATTGCTCGACGCGGACCGCGGTCAGCCCGTGGCCATGCCGCTGCGCGTTGTCGATCAGGTTGAAGAAGGCCCGCTCCAGCAGATCCTTGTCACCGTCCACCATCGAGTCGCCGTCCACGCTCAACACCCCGGCGGGCAGCCCGGCGCGGCCCAATGCGCGAACGATCAGCTCCACCACGGCCACCGGCTGCAGGCGGTCCTCCAGCCCGGCTTCGGTGCGGGCCAGGGTGAGCAGGCTGTCCATCAGTTGCTGGAAACGGTCCAGTTCGGCGGTGACCAGGTCCAGGGCCAGCCGGGAGCGATCCGGCAACTCCTCGCGGCGACGTTCCATCACGTCCACCGCGGCGACCAACGTGGTCAGCGGGGAGCGCAGTTCGTGTGCCACGTCGGCGGCGAACCGGCTGTCCCGCTCGATGCGCCGACGCAGGGTGTCCACCATCGCGTTGAACGACCCGACGATGGTGGCCAAATCCGGGTCGTTGGTCGGCGGCAGCCGGGTGTCCAACAGGCCCCCGGCCACCTGGGCCGCGGTGGCGGCCACCAGGTTCAGCGGTTGCACCACCCGTCGGCTGGCCCAGCTGCCCAACGCGATGCCACCCGCCGCAGCCACGATCGCGCCGGTGGCCAGCACGATCTGCAGGATCCGAATGGTCTCCTTCAACTCGCGCAGCGGCACCACCCGGTAGAAGTCGGCGTCCGGTCGGTGCAGCGGGATGCCGACGATAACCGTGGGCAGCCCGGTGCGGTTGACGGTGATCCGGGCCGGGTGCCCGGACTGCACCCGGCGGCTCAGCGCCGCGGGGATCACCTCCGAACCGACGCCGAGTTGGGAGGAGTACCACTCACCGGCGCGCTCGATGAGGATCGACCCGGACCCGGAGCCGGACCCGGGAGGCCCGGCCTCGGTGAGGATCGCCGGGATATCCGCGTCGGCGCTGTCCAGTTGGTCGGAGACGTAGACGGCATCCAACGAGGCCTGCCGCACCGCGGTCTGCTCCCGCTGGTGGTACAGGTACGCCCGGGAGAAGAGGAACGTCGAGATGGCCAGCGTGCCCGCGATCAGCAGCGCGCCGGCACCGAACGTCATGGCGATGCGACCACGCAGACCGCGGGGCAGGACCCGGATCATTGCCGGTCGAGGCGATACCCCATGCCACGGACCGTGACCACGAGCTCGGGGTTGCCCGGATCCCGCTCGATCTTGGTGCGCAGCCGCCGGATGTGTGCGTCGACAAGGCGCTCGTCGCCGTAGAACCCGTGCTCCCACACGCGTTCCAGCAGAATGCCGCGGCTGAGCACCACCCCCGGGTTGGCCGCGAGCTCGTTGAGCAACTGAAACTCGGTGAGGGTGAGTGCGATCTCGGTGACGCCGAGCCGCAGGATGCCTGCGGCCGGGGCGAGCACCAGCGCCCGGCTGGAGTCGAGGACCAGGTCCGGGGTGGTGGCGCGATCGGTGTTCGCCGTCGCCGCCGCGGCCCGGCGGCGCAGCGCGCGCAGCCGGGCGCTGATCTCCTTGATCTGGAAGGGTTTGGTGACGTAGTCGTCCGCGCCGGCCTCCAGGCCGGCCACGATGTCGTGCGTGTCCAGTCGGGCGCTGACGATGATGATCGGTACATCGCTGAACCGGCGTACCTCGCGAATGCAGGTGAAGCCGTCCACCTCCCCGAGCATCAGATCGACGATCATCACGTCCGGCGCCACGCGACGCATCTGCTGCAGTGCCGACTCGGCCCGATCGGCCTCGCTGACCTCGTAACCCTCGTCCTCCAGGGCCAGTCGCATCGCCGCGCGGATCCGGTCGTCGTCCTCGACGATCAACAATCGGCCCGCCTGCACGGGCGCATCGTGGCAGAGCTACCCGGGGGCCCGGCAGGCCCCACGAGCCGTCACAACGCGATCATCACAGAACCGCAAAGATCGGCCCGCACCGTTGCAACACGACGCCGCGACACTGTGTGCGGTGTCGAAGGCGCCGCGGTGGCCGGTTGATGATTCGTCATCCGAGCCGGCGCGCACTGGATCAATTGGCCCGGACCGGGCTGTGGCGGGTGCTGGAGGTCGAGTCCCGGTGAATCTTCCGCCGCGTTCGGTGCCCGACGTTGCCGAGCAGCTGATGCGTGAGTTCGAGTCGGTGTGCTCGGTCTCGTTGGTGACCGAGATCGTGATGCGGTTGAGCCGCAACGGTGCGGTGTCGCTGCCGGCGCTGGCGGAGCTGGCGCGGCGGGAACTCGCTGCGCTGGCCGGTCCCCCGCAGCCGGTGAGCGAGTTCGGGTGCGCGCCGTAGCCTCCGCCGGGTCATACCTCGACGTGTTCGCCGAGCAGCACGGTCTGGTTGCGCGGTAGGCCGAAGTGTTCCGCGGCGTCCGCGGTGATGTGCGAGGTGGCGATGAACAGCCGCTTGCGCCACATCGCGAGACCGGGCGTTCGACCGGTCTGCAGTTCGATCTTGGACAGGAAATACGTCGCGTCGGACAGGTCGATGCCCCCCTCGGTCTGCTCGGTGGTGAGCGGGGCCAAAGCCCGCGGGACGTCCGGGGTTTCCAGGTAGCCGAAGCGGATAGCGACGTGCGTGATGCCGTCGCGGGGATCACCGAGGTGATCGACGACGAGGCGATCGTCCTCGGGCACCCGGGGGATGATGTCGATTTCGACCGAGGCGATCACCACGCGCCGGTGGCGCACATGATTGTGCGTCACATTCGTGCGTAGGGCGAGCGGCGCGGTCTCCCGGCCCCGGTTCAAGAAGATCGCGGTGCCGGGCACGACGGTGGTCAACCCGCGCATGGCCCGCATGTCCTCGACGAAGGCCTGCAGCGGCCCCTCCAATTCCAGCCGGCGGCGGGTGACCAGCTGACGTCCACGCTGCCAAGTGACCATCACGGTGAACGCGGTGATGGCGATAACCAGGGGCAGCCACCCGCCATGCACGAACTTGGTGGCATTCGCGGCGAAGAACAAAAGGTCAACCGACAGCAGGCCGGTGGCGGCCACCGGAATCAGCCATCGCGGCCCGCGCCAGGTGCGCGCCGCGATGTAGAAGAACAGGATCGTGGTGATCGTGATCGTGCCGGTCACCGCGATGCCGTAGGCGTAGGCCAACGCCGCAGAGCTGCGGAACCCGAACACCAAGGCGAGTACAGACACGGCGAGCAGCCAGTTCATCCACGGCACGTAGATCTGCCCATACGTCGAGCGGGACGTGTGCACAATGCGCAGCCGCGGTAGGTAGCCCAACTGTGCGGCCTGCGCCGCCACGGAGAAGGCGCCGGTGATCACCGCCTGGGCAGCGATCACTGTGGCGGCGGTGGCCAGGATGACCAGGGGTATGCGCAGGGCGTGCGGCGCCAGCAAAAAGAACGGTGCGCTGATGTGTGCCGGGTCCTGCAGGATCAGCGCCCCCTGGCCCAGATAGCTCAGCGCACAGGCCGGAAACACGAAGAACAGCCAGGCGATGCTGATCGGCTTCCGACCGAAATGGCCCATGTCCGCGTACAGCGCCTCGGCGCCGGTGACCGACAACACGACCGCGGCCAGCGCGAAGAACGCGACCTCGAAGTGACCGGTCACGTATTGCACTGCGTAGGTCGGCGACAGCGCCTTGAGGATCGCCGGGTGGTGGTGGATACCCCAGAGCCCCAGGGCACCGATGGTGCTGAACCAGACGATCATCACCGGCCCGAAGATGCGTCCGACCGCCGCGGTGCCGAAGCGTTGGGCCAGAAACAGCAGCAAAATAATCACCGCGGTGACCGGGACGACCGCGTGTGCGAACCCCGGCCGGATCACCTTGATGCCTTCGACCGCGGACAGCACCGAGATCGCGGGGGTGATCATGCTGTCGCCCAGGAACAGCGCGGCGCCCAGGACCCCGAGGCCGGCCAGCACCAGCGCGGTGCGACGACCGGTGCGGCGCCCGGACGATCCCCACCGGCGCAGCAGCGTGATCAGTGCCATGATCCCGCCCTCGCCGTGGTTGTCCACGCGCATGGCCAGCGAGACGTAGGTGACCGTCACGATCAACACCACCGACCAGACGATCAGCGACACCACGCCGAAGACCGCGGTGGACGACACCGCAACCGGGTGCGGGTCTCCCGGATTGAAGACGGTCTGCAGGGTGTAGATCGGGCTGGTCCCGATGTCACCGAACACGACCCCCAGCGCGCCCACCACCACGCCCGCGCGCACCAGGTCGGTGGAGGCCGCCACGCGCGGCACCCTAGTCTGCGGCGCACCGACGGAAAGAAGGTGGCCATGCCCGGTGAGCTGCAGGAGGCCTGGGCCGAGTACCGGGACGCGTCCGAGCGATCCCGCGAACTGCTGGAGTCCACCGCCCGGTTCACCGGTGATCCCGACCTCCAAGGCCCGGCCTACGCCGGTCTGCTGGAGGCGCAGGCGATGGCGTACAACTTCCTGATCGCGCCCACCCGCAGCGATACGCCCGAGGTCTTCTGGCAGTCCACCTGGCACGCCGACCTCTACTGCCTGGGGCAGCCCATCTCCGACTTCCAGTACGGCGGGCTGTTCCTGGACGGCCGCGGCCGCTACCGCGTGCACGGCGGAATCGGCGACCTGCGACTGCTGCCCCTGCAGGTGCACACCCGGGTGCAGGGCGCACCCGGGTCGGCAGAGATCGGCAACTACCTGCTGGACGACCACACCGATGACCGGGGCCGGTTCAGCCTCACCGTCGGTGCGCACGACGACGCCGACATCCGGTTGGACCCGACGTCGGCAGACAACTTCCTGCTGGTCCGGCGCATCGTGGGCGACTGGTTCGACGACGTCGGCACCCTCGACGTCGAGGTGCTGGATGCGCCACCGGCACGGTCCATTGACGCGGCGACCACCGCCGCCGCGATCCGCGCAGCCGCGGGGTTCCTGGAGTACCTGGTGCGGGTGTTCACCGTCGGCCTGCACGATCTCTACATCGCCCGCGCGGACGGCCGGACGAATGCGTGGGCGGTGATGCCCGGCCAGGAAGTGGCCACCTCGCTGGTCGGCAGCCCGTCGACCACCTACGTCCCGGCGGTGTTCCAGATCGCCGAGGACGAGGCGGTGCTCGTGGAATGGGAGCCGCCGAAATCGGCGTACTGGTCATTCCAGGTCGGCGATGTGTGGTCGCGGTCGCTGGACTTCACCCATCGTCAGACGGACCTGAACATGGTCCGTGCCGCCGTCGACCCGGACGGCCGGGTCCGGGTGGTGCTGTGCCTGACCGACCCCGGCTACGCGAACTGGCTGGACCCGTGCGGGCATCGCACCGGCACGCTGGTGGTCCGCAACTACCGAGCGCCCGACGACACCGTCGTACCGACAATGCGGGTGGTGCGGCTCGCCGACCTGCCCGCTCAGCTACCCGCCGGTGCAGCCCGGCGCACTGACGAGGAACGTCGTCGCGATCTCGCCCATCGCCGCGCGGGTATCCGCGCCTTTTTCGGAGGTGACCATGTCCGTTCCTGACCGCCGCGCCGTGTGGACGCCGCCGGCCCGTCCGGAGTGGGTGGCCCGGATCAATGCCGAGGGTGCGGGGATGGACCTGCGCCACCTGGTGCCGCTGGACGCCGACTCCCTGCTCACCGCGGCGCGGGAGGCCACCGGCCTGGACGATTTCGGCGTCGACGACTGGCGGGAACCGTTCGGCATCCTGCTGCGGGCCCTGGACGATGAGGCGCAGCTGACCCTGATGGGCCGGCTGATGACGCGCACCGATCTGCTGCTGTTCCTGCAGGCCCGACTGCAGGTCGAGCAGGCGTACTGCGACCACCCGCAGATCGAGGACGAGCAGATCACCCAGCCGCTGTTCATCGTCGGCCAGGGTCGAACCGGAACCACGTTCCTGCAGGGCCTGCTCGCCGCGGATCCGGAGAACGGCACGCTGCGCACCTGGGAGGTGATGTTCCCCTGCCCGCCACCGGAGGCGGCGAGCTACGACACCGACCCGCGCATCGCGGTCGCCGATCACCTGGCCACGCAGTGGAACCGGGTCACTCCCGAGATCGAGGCCATCCATGAGTTCGCCGGTCATCTGCCGACCGAGAACATCCACCTGCATTGTTTGTCGTTCCGCTCACCCGGCTGGTTGAACCTGCTCGGCCAGGTGCCCAGCTACGTCAGCTGGACGATGACGCAGGACCCAGCGATCGCCTACCGCTACGAGAAGCGGGTGCTGAAGCTGCTGCAGTGGCGCAACCCGCGGCAGCGCTGGATTCTCAAGAGCCCGGTGTGCCTCGCGCAGATGCCCGCGATCCTGCAGATCTACCCGGACGCGGGCTTCATCTGGACGCACCGCGACCCGGTTCGCGCGGTGGCCTCGGTGGTCTCGCTGATCGGCACGCTGTACTGGATGCGCACCGATCAGCCGTTCGTCGGTGACTCGCTGGAGATGTTCACCAGTGCGGACATGGCGGCCGGGATGATGACGTTGCCCATCGGGTGGCTCGAGGACGGCGCCGTGCCGCGCGACCGGGTGCATCACGTCGCCTACCGCGATTTCGTCGCCGACCCGGTCGCGAGTGTGGAGGACATCTACCGACATTTCGGTATTGCGTTGACGCCGCAGCGCCGGGCGATCCTGCAGGACTACACCGACACCCACGCCCGGTCCTCCCGCCCGGCGCACCGCTACGAGTTCGGTTCCGAGGAATTGGTCGCCCACGAGCGCGCCGCGTTCAAGACCTATCAGGACTACTTCAATGTTCCCGACGAGCCGTGAACCCTACGATGCCCGGGTAGCTTGATCATCGGCGACCGTGGGGGGAACGATGGACAGCGGCCAGGCGATCCTGCTCGGAATCGTCGAGGGCGTGACCGAGTTCCTACCGGTGTCCAGCACCGGCCACCTGACCATCGTCGAGAAATTGATGCACCTGCCGATTCGCGACGACGGCGTGACCGCGTTCACCGCGATCATTCAGCTCGGTGCGATCGCCGCGGCGATCATCTACTTCCGCAACGACATCCTGCGGTTGGCCCTCGGGTTCATCAACGGACTGATCAGCGAATCGGTCCGCCGCGGGCCGGACTTCCGCGAGGCGCTGATGGTGATCGGCGGGACGGTGCCGATCGCGATCGTGGGGCTGGCCGCCAAGCACGCGATCGAGGGTCCGTTGCGTCGGATGAGCGTGATCGCGGTGGCGCTGATCGCGTGGAGTGCGGTGATGTATTACGCCGAACGGGTGGCGAACAAACGCCGCGGCGAGTCCGATCTCACCTGGACCGACACGGTGGTGATCGGCGTCGCGCAATGCTTCGCGCTGGTGCCGGGCGTCTCCCGTTCCGGCGCCACCATCAGCGCCGGGCTGATCCGTGGCCTGGATCGGGTCGCCGCGACCCGTATCTCCTTCCTGCTGGCCATCCCGGCGTTGACCGCGGCCGGCGCCCTGGAAGCGGTGACCAAGGCCTCCGATGTCACCCGGGCGGTGGGCTGGGGTCCGACGCTGCTGGCCACCGGGGTCAGCTTCGTGATCGCCTACGCCTCGATCGCCTGGCTGCTGCGGTTGGTCGCCGGGCACCCGATCACCGTGTTCATCGGCTACCGGGTGGTGCTGGGCCTGCTGATCCTCGACGTGCTGGTGGTGCGCGCGCTCAGTTGAGCCTGCGGGTGCCCTCCGGCAGGCCACCGCCGGCGTAGACGTCAATCGCGAGGTTCGCCAGCGCGGTCAGGGCGACGTTCTGGCTCCAAGGGCCATAGGACACCCGGGCCACCCCGAGTCGCGCGGCGGTGGCCAGGTCGATGGCGGCGGGGATGCCGATGATGTTCACCTTCTGCGGGCCCAGGGCGTCGACCAGTGCGGCCACCGTGGCCTCGTCGAGTTTGCCCGGCGCGAAGAAGTTCGACGCGCCCGCGTCCAGGTAGGCGCGGCCGCGCTCGATCGCCTCGGCGAGCACCGCCTTGGGGTCGCGGTCACCGGCCTTGATGAAGATGTCGGTGCGCGCGTTCAGCACGAACGGCACGCCCGCGGACTCGGCGGCCTTCACCGCGGCCTCGACCGCGCGCACCGCGTCGGGCAAGGGCTTCATCTGGTCCTCGAGGTTCGCGCCCACGATGCCGACGTCGATGGCGCGGGAGATCGTCGAGCCGGCATCGCCGTACCCGCCCTCCAGGTCGGCGGTCACCGGCAGGTCGCCCGCGACCCACGCGATCAGCCCGACCGCGGCGATCATCTCCTCGACCGGGATCTTCTCCCCGTCCGGATAGCCGTGGGACGCCGCGACGGAGTGGCTGGCGGTGGCCAACGCCTTGGTGCCCTCGGTCTGGGCCACCACCTTCGCGCTGATCGCATCCCACACGTTGACCACGAGCAGCAACTCGGGATCGGCGTGCAACTGCTGCAGGCGCTTGGCCTTCTCCACGATGTCGGTCATGGCTCCACTGTGCCAACGCGCTACCGACCGCGGAGGATCGGCCCCCAGTCGGTGGTCTCGCGCAACTGCCGCTTCAACACCTTGCCGCCGGGGTTGCGGGGCAGCGGCGTCTCGCTGATCGCCACGTACTGCGGGATCTTGAACTCGGCCAGTCGTCCTTCGAGGTGGGCGAACATCGCGTCGGGGTCGAACGCGGCCGGTGCGGTGGCCACCACGACCACGCCGACCTTCTCGCCCATGACGTCATCGGGCACGCCGACCACCGCCGCCTCGGCGATGCCGGGCGCGCCGGCCAACGCGTTCTCCACCTCCACGGAGTACACGTTCTCACCGCCGCGATTGATCATGTCCTTGGCGCGGTCGACGATGTAGACAAGTCCCTCGTCGTCGATGCGGGCCAGGTCGCCGGTGTGCAGCCAGCCGTCGACGAACGCGGCCGCGGTTGCCTCGGGCTTGTGCCAATAGCCGGCCACCACGTTCGGGCCACGCACCAGCAACTCCCCCACACCTGACACCAAGTCAGGGTCCTTCAGCCGTAGATCGACCACCGGTGCCGCGAAGCCGACCGAGTCGGCGTGCTCGGCGGACCACTCGTCGGGCAGGTAGGTCGCGATCGAGGAGGTCTCGGTGAGCCCGAACCCATTGCCCAACCGTGCCAAGGGGTACGCCTTCTTCAGCCGTTCGACCAGCGCAGATGCGATCGGCGCCCCCCCGTAGGCGACCCGGATCACCGAGCTGATGTCAGTGCCGGCGAAGTCAGGGTTGGCAATGGCCATCGCGTGGATCGCCGGGACGGTGACCAGAATGTTGATCCGTTCGATGGCGATCGTCTGCAGGAATGTGCTGACCCCGAATACGGGCAGGATCACCGTGGCGCCGCCGACTGCCAACTGCACCAGCAGCTGGGTGTTGCAGCCGGTGACGTGGAACAGCGGTACCGACACCAGATTGCGCAACGTCGGGCCCTGTGCACGATCGATCGGCACCACGCGGACCGCGGTCTCGATGTTGGCCACGAAGTTCTCGTGGGTGGTGATCGCGCCCTTGGGCGCCCCGGTGGTGCCGCTGGTGTAGAAGATCGCGGCTGGGTCCTCCGGCCGCAGCCCCTGGACCACCTGCGCCGCCCCGCACGGCAGCGCCTCGCCCGGTCGGAACACGTGGGTGGCGCCGGAATCGGCGAGCACGTAGTCGATCTCCGGCTCGGCGAAACGGGTATTGACCGGCACCACCACCCCGCCGGCGAACAGCGTGCCGAGGAACGCGAGCACCCACTCAACGCCGGCGGGCAGCAGGATCGCGGCCCGATCGCCGGTACGGAATCCGTCCGCCCGCAGGCCACCGGCAACCTCGGCCGCCCGATCCCAGAGCTCGGTATAGGTGAGTCGCGGGCCGCCGACCTCGACGACCGCCTCATGGTCCGGGTAGGCCGCGACGGACGCCCGGATCGCCTCCATCAGGGACTCGGGCAGGTTGTCGTAGCGGGCCACCCCGGAGGCATCGCGGGTGATGCCGTCGAGGGCGAACGGTCCGTGCTTGGTCTCGGTCACGCCCTCAGTCTTTCGTTCGCCTCCTCGGCTGGGGAAGGTCGCAGCGGGCCGGGTCGCCGTTGCGATATCCGACGCTGAGTTCGCGTTCCCGCTGCCGGGGGGTGCCGTGGTGGTCCGGTGAGCGGTAGTCGTAATCCCCCAGCGCGTACAACGCCTGCCCGGCACCCGCCAGATCGCCCGCGTCGAGTAACCCCCGGTCCCCCGCATCGTGCGCCCACACCCCCGCCCAACAGTCGGCCTGCAGCTCGGCGATCTCCACCGTGGGCGGATGCAGTTTGTGCAGCCGCTGTACGTGGTGGGACCACTCGTGTGCCAGCGCCACCGCCGCGGCGAGGTCCCCGAAGTTTCGATAGATCACCCGGTACAGCCAGCCCGCGGACATGTACACGGTGTCGTCGCGCGGGCAGTAGAACGCGGGCGACGCATCATCGGCGCCGTCCACCGGATCGGCCACGGCCACGCCGCACGCGCTGTTGCGGGACCGACCCTGCGGCGCAAGTACCAGCCGAGCCGAGTGGTACGGCGCGGAGTGCTCGCGAGACCAACTCGCCCAGAAGCTGTCCACGTCGTCGGCCACCGCCTGCTCGAAGGCCACGAAGTGGTTGTAGGTCAAGCCGTCGTCGGCCCGCGCCGCTTGCATGGGCGTGCCCACCAGGGCCGCCGCCACCAGCACGCCGAGGAACCCCACCCGCCGCATAACCGCCCCTTCCGCGTCGGGCCGGGCGCCCGAGTGCAGCCGCGACGTTAGGCGGCCGGCGGAGGATTTCGCGGGGTTTTGGCGGCTCTGTGGATAAGCCCTGCGTCAATCAAAGAAGAGGTGAGCCGTACATATTGCCGAGCGGATCGGAGATGAGCTCCAGGCGCGCACCATCGGGGTCGGAGAAGTACATGGAAGAGCCGCCGTGGATCACGTGCTCCACCCCGGCTGCGGTCAACCTGTCGCGCAACCGCGTCCAGCTCTCCGGCGGTACCGAGATCGCCAGATGGTGCAGGCCGCCGAGCACCTCCGCGTACGGGCCGAGGTCGAGGCCGGGGAAGTCGAAGAACGCCAGCAGGTTGCCGTTGCCGATGTCGAAGAAGAAGTGGTTGGAGCCCTGGTAGTCCCGGTTCTCGAAGATCTCGGTCAGCGGGAACTCCAACAAGCCCTGGTAGAACTCGATCGTGCGCCGCACGTCCTGCGAGAGCAGCGCGATGTGGTGCACGCCGCGCGCGCTGCTCGGTGGTCGCTTCCCCGGTTCGGCCAGATATTGCGCCTGGATCCGCTCGCGGTCGGCGTTGATGGCGGCCAGATCGATACCCATATCTCCCCCTCAGACGCCCGCAACCGGTTCGGGATCGGTGAGGAAGGGTTCAGCGTCCAGGTCACGCGCGGAGACCGAGAACTCCAGGGAGATGCCGTTCGGGTCGGTGACGTACACCGACCGGACGATGCCGTGATCGATGATCTCGCTCACGTCGGCGCCGACGTCGGTCAACCGCTCGCGCAACGACTCCAGGTCAACGTCGGATTCGACGCTGACCGAGACGTGATCGAACTGTCTGCCCGACCCGGGCACACCGGAATCCTTCCGGGGTGGCAGTTCGGCGTCCTTCCACTCGAAGAACGCGATGGCCGCGCCGCGTCCGATGGACAGAAAATAGTGACGGTACGGCAGGTGCTCGTTGTTGCCCAGGGTCGCCACCACCGGCATGCCCAGCACGTCGCGGTAGAACCGCACAGTGGCGTCCATGTCGTTGGTGACCAGCACGATGTGGTTCGCCCCGGCGTAGTTAATCTCGGACATCGGATTCCCCGTCAGATCTGGAAGGACAGCGAACGGAAGCGATCGGCCACCGCCGCGTCGCCGCGAGTGGTACCGCCGCGGATCCGCCCGTAGGACGTGAGCACGAGCGAGGCCGGGTCGAAGTCGATGACGGCGGGCAGGTCGTCGACCGGGCCGGGCTCGTAGGCGAGGGGTGCAAGACCTGCATGCCCATCCAGTCCTCGGCGGAGAGGCTTTCGTAGATGCCGGTAGCGGTGTCCAGGTCGGACTGGAGCCGGTCGAGGGCCTCACTCTGCGACAGCACCCGGTGGGACCGGGCCCGCTCGTCCAGCCGGGCCGCCATGGCGCGCAGACCGATCGGCATGTCCGTGGATTCCTGGTTGGCCCGGGCCAACTCGAAGCCGGGGAAGTAGCCCTCGGTGGCGTCGATCATGTGCCCGACCTGGTCGCGCACCTGCCAATTGCTGCACGCGGTCGGCGCCTCCCACGTATCGGATTCGGAGGCCAATCCGATCAAACCCGCCGCCTCCCGACGGACCAACCCCAACAGGGTGTCCTTCGCGGCGAAATCCATGGCGTTGAACTTCGCGGACGTGGTGCCTCCTCGGTGGGGGGATCCGTCCTGTGGTGGCATCCTTCAGGACGCTTCGCGCTGCGTGAAGCCCCCGAGCGCCACCGAATACTCGTCGCGGGTCGCGTCGTAATGAACGGTGTACGTGGTCGGGTAGAGACCACTGCGCTGGTAGGCGGCCGGCTCCTTGAGCTGCTCGTCGAGCGGGGTGTGGGAGAGCAGCCAATCGCGGGTGATCATCGGCTCGAGAAAGATGACGTTGCCGTTCCAGGAGCCGCGGATCATCTCCTCGGTGAAGTCGTACTGGTGCGGCGTCCGGATGATTGCCTTGTCCGCCCAGTGCAGGCCCATCAGCGGAACGGTGTTGCTGACCGCGGTACCCGGCGGCGGGGCAAAGTCCGTCGGCATGTACTTGGTATCGGGTAGGTTCTCCGCCTTGGTGGCGAAGTCCTCGTTGGCCGGATCGACCTCCTTGGACACCGACTCGTCCGCGATGAAGAAGTGGTAGTCGAAGTGCGGCTTGTCCCAGATGCCGGGCGGCTCGTGCCCCATCGGGTTCCAGTAGAACTCGACGTGGTTGAGCACACCGGTACCCACCGCGCTGGGGAACTCGAGCATCACCGGCACGGGGTGTCCCTCGGGCATGTCGTTCGGCAGTGCGCGCAAGGCGGCCCCAGTCATCCGCACCCCGACCTCGACCGGCTTCCCCGCCGCGTCATTGACCACGTAGGTCCATACGGCGCCATCGCCCATCGGCTTGCTCGGCCCGGTCGCCGTCTGGCCCGGAGCGGCTGTGGCCGTGGCCGTGGGAACCACCGCGGCGGACGCGGTGGAGTGCCCGTCGGTGCAGCCGGCCAGCAGGGTCACCGCGACGGACGCGGCGGCCGCCGCACAGATTGCTTTCATGGCACAACCTCTCGGGTGCGGCCCACGACGACCTCGGAGCGGTCGATGGGCACCTCGTATGTGGGGACGTGGCGACGTGCGTTGAGGCGATGCACTGCGAATCAGGGATGCGCGGTGGCCTGGTGCGCTGTGAGCACGATGGTCGGCACCCGCTCCGGGCCGAGCCATCGCCCGAACCGGTGCTACTTGCGCGCGATCGCTGCGGAGGCGGGCCCGGCCAGCGGCAGGATCTCGACCGAACGGAAGCCGGCTTCGGCGCACCAGCCGCGGAAGTCCGCGCCGGAGAAGTCGAAGGCGTCCCCGAACTCGATGAGCATGTTCAGCGACATCATCAGACCGAAGGCGTTCTCCCGACGGTCGTCATCGATGATATTCTCCACCGCGATGAACACACCGCCGGCGGGCAGCGCCTCGTAGGCCTGGCGGATCAAGTGCAGTTTCCGCTCCAGGTTCCAGTCGTGCAGGATCATGCCCATCGTGATCACGTCGGCCTTGGGCAGCCGGTCGGCGAAAAAGTCACCGCCCACCGCCTCGACGCGGTCGGTCAGCTTGGCGTCGGTGATGGTGCGCTCGGCGATCGGCACCACGACCGGCAGGTCGAAGCTGGTGCAGCGCAGATGCGGATGGTGCTGCGCGAGGATGATCGAGAGCTGACCGGTGGCCCCGCCGACGTCGCAGGTGGTCTGGTACGGCGAGAAGTCGAACTTTTGCGCCAGTGCGGTGAAGTTGCCCACCGAGATACCGGCCATGGCCCGCATGAACTGCTCCAGCCGCGCCGGGTCGGCGTAGAACTGCTCGAACATCGAGGTGCCGGTCTGCTTGACCTCGTTCTGCGGCCGGCCCGTCTGCAGCGCCTCGGTCAGCCCACCCCAGAACGGGTACAGCCGCGCGTCGGCCATCTCCAAAAAGCCGCCGAAGTAGGCGGGCGACTTCTCGTCGAGGAAGGTCCCGGTGTCCAGGGTGTTGCGGTAGGTCGCGGACGGCCCGGAGCCGTCGCGCTCCAACAGCCGCAGGGCGACCAGCGTATCGAGGAAGTCATAGGTGGCCCGCGAGCCGAAGCGCAGTCGGTCGTGGAGCTGGTCGCCGGTCATCGGCCCCTCGCCGAGCACCGTGAACAGGCCGAGACCCACCGCGGACAGCAACGTCTTGGACGGCCAGAAACCCATACCGATCTGCAGGATCGCGGTGGGGTCCGGCGCGGTGGGTTGAGCGCTCATGGTGGCTCCGATCGGCAGTGGGCGCCCGGCAGGGCACGGGCGGGGTATTGCGGTCCGGCCGTCATCCGCGGCGGTACGGATACCGTGATACACGCTCACCTTCGGACGCGCCAGAGACGCGCGGGCACGGGCAGTCGGCACGCCACTGCCGGCCCATCGATTTGCCGAGATCAGTGGCTGACGTCAACGCGTAGCGCGAAGCTTGGGCAGCGGCGCCCAGGTGACTGGAACCTCCCGCATGATCAGCGCCGAGTCGAGCACCACGCTCCCGGCCGGGAAACGGGTCCGGTCGTCGAAATATGACGAGTGCGCGCGGATGACCACCGCCGGCTCGACCTTCCATGCGGCAGTGCGCAGCTCCAGGCCGTCGAAGTGTGCGGAATCACGGGTGGCGGAGAAGCCCACGGCGCCCCTTTCGAAGAAAGCCGAGGCCTCCGCAACGTTCCGGAAGATAGCGCTCCCTTCCAGCTCGTCGACGACGCGGATCGCGACGTCGACCTCGGCTGAACCGTCGCGCGCGGTGTACGCGACGTGCACCTCGCTCGGCGTTTCCTGCACCCGGAACGTGGCCGGGAAGTGCAACCCCGGATACAGCCGGCCGCCGACTGCTCGGTTCACCATCGAATCGCTGTCCCGTCGGGGAATGTAGACCCCGGTACCGCGCCCTTGCGGGGATTCCCATTCAACAGCGACCCGATGTGCCGCGTTCTCACTGCGCAACCCCAGCTGCCGGGGCAGGCCCTTGATGCGCATTCCGCCGAGCCGGATCAGACAGATCCCGGCCACCGCCGCACCGTCGACCAGGTGCGGCTCAAACGGTGCAGGAAGGTGGCGGGCCATAACCTCGGGATCCACCCGATAGTTAATGAGCAATCGGCGTTCGATCTCGCCCTGAATCAGCGGCGGCTTCATTGCGACCCCCTCGGGCTCCGGGCCATCCGTCTTCAGGATGCGCCACCACAACGTCGGCCGCGTCCTGACCGCCCAATTCGGGGCTCGGAATGCAGGTTGCAACGAGGGTGGCGTCAGAGGCGCCGCGATCGCCTCAATCGGCGCAACGTGCATCCCGAGCCGCGCCGCGGCCATCTTTTGTGGAGCTGAGGGGATTCGAACTCCTGACCCCTTCCATGCCATCACGGTCCGAGGGGTCCTTTACAGCCCGTGTAGTGCGAGGTCAGGATCCTGGCCGTCCGCCGCCGTCGGCCCAAATCCAGGGCGGTTGCTACAGAATCTGCTACACGCCGTAGCCGGAGAAATGGTCATCGGCTCGCGCCGGGCGCGGACTCGACCACGTCGATGATGCGGCGGCTACAGGGGCGGATCTTCCAGCGGTGGCCCGATGATCTGGATGCCGTTCTCGGCCGCTGCCCGCATCAGTCGGTCGATGTCAGGAGGGGTCGGCGCGGGCAGGCCGGGGGCCGACGCCGGTTCGCCGGCCGCCCGGACGAAGTCCTCGAACCCCGCGGGGGTGGTCAACAAGAGGAAGTGGGCTTCCTCGGAGTCGACGCGGAAGCGGTGCTCGACATTGCGTGGGCCGAAGACGAAACCGCCGTCCGTGACCGTGCGCTGCTCACCGGCGAATTCGACCGTGAGTTGGCCATTCAGCACGTAGAACATCTCGTCCGCGGCGGTATGCACGTGCAGCGGCGCTCCGTGGCCGCGCGGAGCGTGAAACTCGGCGAGGAACAGTCCGCCGCCGTTCTGCGTGCTCGTCGTCTTGTAGGTGACGCGGGCACCGAGGAACCAGTGCGGCTCTCCTTCGGTGGCGTCCAGTACGTAGCCGATCGGAGCACTCACTTGTGCCGTCCTGTCCGTGGCAACGGGTCGCGCCCAGCGGAACGTGGCCGCCAATAAAGACTTTCATATGGTCACGGGACAACGAGGCACTGATGCGGCCGTGTCATCGGCACGACGCGAGTCGCCAGGTGTTCGGCAATGCGTCAGGTGGCCCACGAGAAACGCCCCCGACCGATTCGGTCGGAGGCGCTCGGGCGGCTCGAGTGGAGCTGAGGGGATTCGAACCCCTGACCCCTTCCATGCCATGGAAGTGCGCTACCAACTGCGCTACAGCCCCGATCGACGCCCCTGGCGTCGGGGATGCAGGCTAGCAGCCGACGGCCGTCGCCCGCGAAAACACCGTCAGCGGGCGCCCTCTTCGCGGCTTTGCTGCAATGACGGCGCCCCGGCATCGTGGGAGTCCCACGGCGGGCGCACCACGTTGACGCAGGCCGACGTCGACTCTGCCTGCTCCGATCCGGACGCGTCGCCGCCAGGACGCGCGTCCTGCTCGGCGCCGCGCAGAAGGTCGCTCGTGGAGCCCGAGTTCACGCCCTCGGGCTCCACCAGGTCGCGGCGGTGTTTTCCCTCACTCATCCGGCGTGCAACGGTGCCTCGGCGGGCGCCTTCTTTTGGCCGGCCTGTGCGGCCGGGGGCGCTGCGGTTTCGGCGGGCATCCAGTCGTCGCTGTCGTGCGGCAACTTCCAGGCCTTCCAGGCCGCGGCGGCACCCGCGCCGAGCAGCGTCAGCATGAGGGCCTTGCGGCCCCAGCGGCGCGACTTCGGCTCCACCATCGCATGGCCGGCCAACGCCTGCGCGGCCGCGCTGCCGCGGCGGGCGGCCTCGGCGCGCCACGGCTCGGTGGCCGCGATGCCGTCCTTCACCCGGGGCAGCACCTCATCGACCATCATGTCGCGGGTCTTCATGCCTGCGGTGGCCAGCGCCGGGGCAACCACCTCTCGGGTCTTGGCACCCGCGGTGGCCAGCGTCGGGACGACGTAGCTCCTCAGGTCCTCGGCGTTGTCGCGCAGCACAGCAGTGGCCTGGTTGCGGCTCATTCTGGGTTCCCCTTTCAATTTCGTCTCCCCTGTTCCTTCCCGCCCGTGGCCCCGCCACTCCCGCGCGCTCTCGCGTGCAAGGATTGTCACGACCGCCGAGCGGGCGGTCGTTGTGCCGGGAAGAGGTGCCAGTGGCCGCGCAGCACGCCGTCATCCACACGAACTTGGGCGACATCAGGGTTCGCCTGTTCCCCGACCACGCTCCGACCACGGTGAAGAACTTCACCGAACTGGCCGAGGGCAAGCGGGAGTGGACCGATCCGCGGACCAACGCGCCCTCCACCGAGCCGCTGTACAACGGCACGATCTTCCACCGGGTGATCTCCGGGTTCATGATTCAGGGCGGTGACCCGCTGGGCACCGGCACCGGCGGCCCCGGCTACCGGTTCAAGGACGAGTTCCACTCCGAGCTGATCTTCGACCGGCCGTACCTGCTGGCCATGGCCAACGCCGGCCCGAGCACCAACGGCTCCCAGTTCTTCATCACCGTGGTGCCCACTCCGTGGCTGACCATGAAACACACGATCTTCGGTGAGGTGGCCGACGAGAGCAGCCGCGACGTGGTGGAGGAGATCGGCGCCGTACGCACCGGCCCGCGCGACCGTCCGACCCGAGACGTCGAGATCACCAGCATCGACGTCGAGTACAGCTAGCCCAGCGCGCTCGTGGCCAATATCGACAGCGTCCCCGGCGGTCCCCCGGTCTGTTACCGCCACCCGGATCGGGAGAGCCATGTCCGCTGCGGGCGGTGCGGCCGGTACATCTGCCCGGACGACATGGTGTCCGCGGCGGTCGGTTTCCAGTGCCATGAGTGCGTCCGGGCGGGCAACAAAGGGGTTCGCACCCCGCGCACGGTGACCGGCGGGGTCGCGCGAACCAACACCGGCGTGATCACCATGGCGATCATCGGGATCAACGTCTTCGTGTTCCTCGCCGTGCAGGGCTCGGATCGATTGCTGGAACGGCTGCTGCTGACCGCGTACTCCAGCGACGGTCACGGGGTGGCCCAGGGCGGCTGGTACCGACTGATCAGTGCGACATTCCTGCACCAGCAGACCTTCCACATCCTGCTGAACATGATCGTGTTGTGGATGTTCGGCCGACCGCTGGAGGCTCAGCTCGGCCGGGTCCGCTACATCGTCACCTACCTGATCTGCGGACTCGGTGGCTCCTGCGCGTCCTATTTGTTCAACCCGCCGGGTACCGCGTCGCTGGGTGCCTCCGGCGCGGTGTTCGGGCTGATCGGCGTGCTGCTGGTGGTGGAACGCCGGTTCGGCTCGAGCACCCCGAGCGCGCTGATCTACCTGGCCATCCTGCTGTTACCGGGCATCGTGATCAGCAACGTGGACTGGCGCGCGCACGTGGGCGGGCTCATCGTCGGCTTCGCGCTGGGCGGGATCTACGCCTACACCCCGCGGTCGAACCGCACGTATTGGCACGCCGGGCTGTGCGTGGCGATCACCGCAGCGCTGCTGGTCTCCGTCGGCGTGCGCACGCATCGGATCAAGGAGCAGGTGGCCCAGCGGTTCGGGCCGGGCATCTCCTTCGAGCTGGTTGTCCACACTGGGGACAACCCATGTGGAGAACTACAGCGGTGTAACTCGGTCCGCGGCTAGCGCCACTGGGTGGCGGTGACGAACCCGCCGGTGATGAACGCGAAGCCGACCAACAGATTGGCGTTGCCGATGCCCGGCATCGGCCAGTCGCCGTTGCTCACGTAATAGACGACGATCCACAGCAGCCCCACCATGAACAGGCCGACCATCAGCGGCGCCACCCAGTTCGCGCTCGGACCCAGCTTGACCGCCTTGGGCGTGGGCGCCGACTTGTCATCCTTCTTCCGCACCCGCGACTTGGGCATGTCCCCTCCTGCTGCGCACCATTCCCGACGTCAACGCTGAGCTAGCGTAGCGGCCATGACCGTGCCCGGGCCGCCGTCGGGGCGTTCCGCCTGGCGGGTCGGGGTGCCGCTCGTGCTGGCCATGGCCGGCCTGCTGTTCGCGATCACCGCGAACACCGCGCGTGGCACCAACCTGCGCTCCGCGGAGAACACCCGGTTGGTCGACCTGATCCGGGCCGCCGAGCAGCGCAACGACCGGGTCAGCGCCACCGGCGACCGGTTGCGCGCCGAGGTGGACCGACTCTCTGCCGGCGCGCAGGACCCCCAGGCGCAGCAGGTGCGTGCCGATGCCGACGCGATCGCTCCACTGGCCGGGCTCACGGCGCTGACCGGGACCGCGCTGACGGTCACCCTGGACGACGCCCCGCCCGCAGCGGCCGACCGCAGCTACCCCGGGCTGCCGCAGCCCACGCCGGACGACCTGGTGGTGCACCAGCAGGACCTGCAGGCGGTGGTCAATGCGTTGTGGTCCGGCGGTGCCAACGCCATCCAATTGATGGACCAACGGATCATCTCGACCAGCGCGGTGCGATGCGTGGGAAATGTGCTGATCCTGCAGGACAGGGTGTACTCCCCCCCATATTCGGTGACCGCCATCGGTGATCTGTCCCGTCTGTCCAACGCGCTGAAATCTTCCTCGGCGATTTCCAACTACCGGGACTATGTCGCCGCCTATGGTCTTGGGTATCGGGTGGTCAAGCATGCACGGCTGACCGTCCCGGCGTACTCGGGCACGCTCGATCTGCAGTACGCGTTGGAATCCACGGGGAACGAACCGAGCGCTTCGCCGACCAGGGGGAACGGTTGAGCACCATCATCACGGCGCGGCCTGCCGGGGTACCGCGCCCGCGGCGGACGTCTCCCGGTCGCGCCCTTGTGCACGTGGTCGGCGAGCTGATGATCACCGTCGGCGTGGTCATGCTGCTGCTGGTCGTCTATCAACTCTTCTGGACCAACATCGAGTCCAACCACAAGGCCCACCAGATCGAGTCGCAGCTGCGCGAACAGTGGACGCAGCCGCCGACCAAGGGCGCGAAGATCCCCGGCGACGCGATCGGGATCATGTACATCCAGCGGCTCGGCAAGACCTGGGAGAAGCCGATTGTCGAGGGTGTCGACCTCGACGACCTGGCCAAGGGTGTCGGCCACTTCATCGGCACCCAGGATCCCGGCGACGTCGGCAACTTCGCGGTGGCCGCGCACCGGGCCACGCATGGTGAGCCGTTCGCGAATCTGAACGAGATCCAGGTCGGCGACAAGATCGTGGTGGAGACCCGCACCGACTACTTCACCTACACCGTGGACAAGATGCCCGGTGGCTCGGCCGAGCACCCGGCCTGGAAGCTGGTCGACCCCAACTTCGGCGCGGTCGTGTTGCCGGTGCCGGAGAAGCCGGGCGCGGTGCCCACCAGGAAAGAAATCACGCTGGTCACCTGTAACCCACGGTGGGGCCACACCACCCGGCTGATCGTGTACGGGCACCTGACCGATGACGTGAAGAAGAGCTCGGGCCAGCAGCCCGCCGCACTCACCTACTTCAAAGGCTGAACCGATGTACGGATGGATCTGGCGGCACCTGCCGGGCAACACCCCGATGCGCACCATGCTGAGCGCCCTGCTGCTGGCGCTGGCGCTGTACCTGCTGTTCACCCAGTTCTTCCCGTGGCTGGACCCGAAGCTGCCGTTCAACCAGGTCGGCCCCGAGGGCGGAGCGACCACCCCGTAATCGCGGGGCGGTGCGGGCACCCGTCGGTTAGGTTTGCCGGCGTGACCCGCATCCTGGTCGTGGACAACTACGACAGCTTCGTGTTCAACCTCGTGCAGTACCTGCAGCAACTCGGCGCCGAGTGCGACGTCCGGCGCAACGACACCCTCGGCGTGGACGCAGCCGAGGACTTCGACGGGGTGTTGCTCTCGCCGGGCCCCGGCACGCCGGAGTCGGCCGGGGTGTGCATCGACATGGTGCGCCACGCCGCGACGGTCGGCGTCCCGCTGTTCGGGGTCTGCCTGGGCCTGCAGTCGATCGCCGTCGCCTACGGAGCAGTCGTCGACCGGGCCCCGGAACTGTTGCACGGCAAGACCAGCCTGGTGCGCCACGACGGGCTCGGCGTGCTGGCCGGCCTGCCCAACCCGTTCACCGCGACCCGCTACCACTCACTGGCGGTGGACCCGGCAACCGTGCCGGCCGAACTGGAGATCACCGCGCGCACCGATTCCGGTGTGGTGATGGGCGCGCGGCACCGGGTGCACGACGTCGAGGGCGTGCAGTTCCACCCCGAGTCGGTGCTCACCGAGGGCGGGCATCGCATGCTGGCGAACTGGTTGGTGCGCTGTGGTCACCCCGACGCCGTTGCTCGCTCGGCGGGCCTGGCGCCGGTGGTGGCCGGCAGTCAGTAGCCTCGACGACCCAGCGGTGGGGTCGCCGGACCGGGCTTGGCCGGCGCGGCCTGCGCCGGGTCCGGCTGCTGCACCGGCGGCGGAGGGTTCTGGATGCCGCAGAACGGCGGAGTGCAGTTGCTCGGCGCCGGCGAGGCACTCGGCTGCGGCTGGCCCGGCGTGGTCGGCTGCCCCGGTCCGGGCACGGGCTGTCCCGGCTCCGGGGCCTTGGCCACGATGATCGAGACAATGCCGCCCTGCGGGATGCGTTTGCCGGCGTTCGGCGTCTGGCTGAGCACGTAGCCGTCCGGTTGCTTGTCGGAGATCTGCTGACCGGCCTGCGGGACCTGGAAGCCGGCCTGGGTCAGTGTTGCGTACGCGGTCGCGTACGGCATGCCGACCACGTTGGGCACGTCGACCAGCGGGACGCCGTTGGACACCGTGAGGTCCACCTTGGTGCTCGGCGGCAGTGCCTTGCCCGCCGGCGGGTTCGCGGTCAACACCTCGCCATTGGGTCGGTCGGAGTTCTGCGGGGTGACCTTGCCCAGCGTCAACCGGGCGTTCTTGATCGCCTTCTTGGCCGCATCCAGCGGCAGTCCGACCAGATTGGGCACCACCGATTTCACCTCGCCCTGCGAGATGAAGATGTTGACGTGCGATCCGCTGGATACGGTCGACTTGCCGTCCGGGTCCTGGGAGATGACCAGGCCCTCGGAGACGTCGGGGGAGTTCTCGAAGGAGACCACGGGGTCCAGCCCCTTGGCCTTGAGCGCGTCCTCGGCTGCCTTCTGCTCCAGGCCGGTGACCACCGGAACCTCGATCTTCGACGCGGAGGAGCTGAACACGTTGTGACCCACGGTCAGACCCAGCACGGCCACCACGATCGCGGCCACCACCAGCGCCGCGATGGAGGCGTAGCGTCGACCGCGGCCGGTCTCCGGCGGCAGCGGGGGCATCGCGGTGGTGGTCGAGCCGACCCGTCGCACCTCGGTCGGCGCGTCGATCATCACGGTGGGTGCCTGCACCGCGCGGCCGTCCAGCGCCCGCTCGATGTCCTCGCGCATCTCCGCGGCGCTCTGGTAGCGGTTGTCCGCGTTCTTCGCCAACGACTTCATCACGATGGCGTCCATCGCCGGGGTGACCGCCGTGTCGATCTGCGACGGCGGCTTCGGGTTCTCCCGCACGTGCTGGTAGGCCACCGCGACCGGGGAGTCGCCGGTGAACGGCGGCACGCCGGTGAGCAGTTCGTAGAGCAGGCAGCCGGCGGAGTACAGGTCCGAGCGCGCGTCGGTCTTCTCGCCCTTGGCCTGCTCGGGCGACAGGTACTGCGCGGTGCCGATCACCGCGGCGGTGGCGGTCATCGTGGAGGACGCGTCGGCCACCGCGCGGGCGATGCCGAAGTCCATCACCTTGACCGTGCCGGCCCGGGTCAGCATCACGTTGCCGGGCTTGATGTCGCGGTGAACGATCCCGTTGTGGTGGCTGTAGTCCAGCGCCGCCAGGGTGCCCGCGGCGATCTCCATCGCCCGCTCGGGCAGCAGCTTGCGCCCGGAGTTGAGCAGCTCGCGCAGCGTCTGCCCGTCCACGTACTCCATGACGATGTAGGGCACCGGCATGCCGTCGGCGTAGTCCTCGCCGGTGTCGTAGACGGACACGATCGCCGGGTGGTTCAACGATGCCGCGGATTGCGCCTCGCGGCGAAACCGCGCCTGGAAGCTGGAGTCCAGGGCCAGGTCGGAACGCAGTGTCTTCACCGCGACGGTGCGACCAAGCCGGATATCCCGGCCCAGCCGCACTTCGGCCATCCCGCCGCGGCCGAGAACCTCGCTCAGCTCGTAGCGCTCCCCCAGGAGCCGAGCCTGCTCCATCACCGGTCGTTCCTTCCGCTGCTCAGCCATGAATACGTGCTGCCCCCCGGCGGCGGGTTGTACCTCGCCCCGCTGACGGCAGGTCCGACCACGCTGACCGTCACCGTTGCGCCGACCGGCACCGCTCCGTGCGGTGCGACGTCGGTCACCGTACCCGGCGCACCGCCGCCGACCACCTGACGACGCACGACCACCAAGCCCTGCGCGGTCAGGGCACGGGAAACCTCGGTGAACTGTCGGCCCAACAAGGCCGTCGGGTCGAGGGTCACCGCGTTCGGTCCGGCGGAGACCACGATGGAGATTGCCGAGTGGGTGGCCGCCCTGGTGCCCGCCGCGGGGGACTGGGTCAACACCACCCCGGCCGGTACCGACTCATCCACGGTGCGGGCCACCCGAATGTCGAAGCCGCCGGCCCGGATGACCTTGGTGGCGTCGTTCTCGGCGGTGCCGGCCACGGCGGGCACCACGGCAACCGCGGGACCGTCGTCGTCGTTCAGCCACAGCACGCTCAGACCGATCGCGGCCACCGCGATCGCGACGCCGAGGGCCACCGGGCGGTGCCCGGTCAACCATCCGGACTCCGCGGTGGCGCGGTGCCCGCGCCGGGGGGCGGCGCCCGCGGCGCGGTGTCGCCCCGCGGCGGATTCCTCCGGGCTGAGTTGGTTCGGAATGGCGGTTTCGCCGGTGCCCAGCACCACCGCCTCGGGCAGCGCGATCGCGCGCGGGTCGGGCGGGGCGGCCACCGCCACGGCCTGGGTGCGCCGGTGCCCGCCGAGCCGCGCGGAACGGGACGCGGCGCGACGCACCACGGCCGAGTCGGCCTGTGCGCCGATGGACCGGGCCACCTCGTCGGGGGTTGGCGTCCCGGCGGCCAACTCGATACGCAACGCCAACAGTTGATGGGCCAGGGCCTCCGCGGAGGCCGGGCGGTCGGCCGGGTCCTTGGCCAGCGCCCCGTCCAACACCCTCTGCACCGCGGGATGCAGACCGGGGATGGGCGGCGGTGTGGAGTTCAAATGCTCCATGGCCACCGACAGCGGGTTCTCCCCGATGAAAGGTCTACGCCCGGCCAGGCACTCGTAGAGCACCACGCCGAGGGCATAGACGTCCGAGGATGCCGAGGCCACCCCGCGGCCGTTGACCAGCTCCGGGGCCAGGTAGTGCGCGGTGCCCATCACCGTGCCGGTGCGGGTCAACGGCAGCGCGTCGCCCGCCCGGGCGATACCGAAGTCGGTGATCTTCACCGTCCAGGTCGGGGTGACCAGCAGGTTGGCGGGCTTCACGTCGCGGTGCACCACACCGCCCTCGTGGGCGGCGTGCAGCCCGCGGGCGGCCTGGGCGCACAGGTCCAATGCGCGGTCGCGGTCCAGCGCCCCGTCCCGCTCGATGATCTGGGACAGCGGCCGGCCGGGCACCAGCTCCATCACGATGAACGGCACCGTGGTGCGGGCCAGGGTGGCCTGCCCGAAGTCGTAGACCGCGGCGATGCCGGTGTGCACCAGAGCGGCGGTGTTGCGCGCCTCGTTACGGAAGCGCTCCAGGAACACCTGTTCGTCGGCGTACTCCGGACGCAACACCTTGACCGCCACCGGCCGGCCCAGCACCTCGTCGAAGGCGCGCCACACCTCGCCCATGCCGCCCCGGGCGATCCGCTCCACCAGGCGATAGCGGCCACCCAGCGCGGGCAGCGCGCCCTCGGGAGGTGTGGCCGTCATGGCAAAAGCTCCGGTTTGTCCGGGCCCGGGGCTACCGGGCGGTCAACAATCCAGGATCCCGCCGAGCGACCCGCCACGTTCGCGGTTCGACCGATTGCGCGCTCGGTTCGTGACGTCCTCACTGCCCCAGCACCGCCCGCATCACCGCGCGTGCAATCGGTGCGGCCAACAAGTTGCCGCCCACCTCGATCTGCCGGTCGCTGCCGCCGTTCTCCAGCACCACCGCAACGGCGATTGTCGGGTTCAACGCCGGGGCGAAGGAGACGAACCAGGCGTGTGGGTTCTTCCCGTTGCCCACCTGGGCGGTGCCGGTCTTGCCGGCCACCTGCACGCCGGAGATCTGCGCGTTGGTCGCGGTGCCGTTTTCCACCACCGAGACCATGATCTTGGTCAGCTCCGCGGCCACCTGCGGGGACATGGCCCGGCCCAACTCCTGCGGGTCGGTGCGGCTGAGCACGTCCAGGTCGCGGGCACGCAGTTCCTCGACCAGGTACGGGGCCATCAGCACGCCCTGATTGGCGATCGCCGCGGCCACCATCGCCATTTGCAGCGGGGTCGCCCGCACGTCGAACTGCCCGATCGCGGACTGCGCGGTCTGCGGAGCGTTCAGGTTGGACGGGAACACACTGCGGGCCACCGGCATCGGTACGGCGAGGCTCTCCCCGAAGCCGAATGCCTCGGCCTGGCGGCGCAGCGCGTCCTGGCCGAGGGCCATGCCGATCGCGCCGAACGTGGTGTTGCAGGACTTCTCCAGCGCGTGGGTGATCGTGGTCTTGTCGCTGCCCGGTGTGCAGGTGCCCTTGAAGTAGTTGGGCAGATCCACGCTGGTCTGCGGCAGGTTCAGCTTCTCCGGTCCGGGCACCGGCGAGGTCGGGGTGTACTGGCCCGAGGA
Organism: Sporichthyaceae bacterium; assembly: GCA_036493475.1. Lineage (NCBI taxonomy): Bacteria > Bacillati > Actinomycetota > Actinomycetes > Sporichthyales > Sporichthyaceae > Sporichthyaceae bacterium. The sequence goes on from DASXPS010000031.1 coordinate 31,308, forward strand.
CAGCGCCGCGGCTGCGGTGACCAACTTGAAGGTGGAGCCGGGCGGGTAGGTCTGGCTCAGCGCCCGGTCCAGCAGCGGCGTCGCCTCATCGGTGGTGAGCTTGTCCCAGGCCTTGCGCACGGTGTCGCTGTCGTGCGCGGACAGGTCGTTGGGGTCATAGGACGGGGACGAGACCAACGCCAGGATCCGCCCGGTGGACGGCTCGATCGCGACCACCGCACCGCGCCGACCGTCCAGGCCCTTCCAAGCGGCCTCCTGTGCGGCGGCGTTGAGCGTCAGCGTGACGTCCCCGCCCTTGGTGCCCTCTTGAGTGAGCAGTTCGACGACCCGCTTGACGAACAACCGGTCGTCGGTGCCGGCCAGGATGCTGTTCTCGTAGCGCTCCACCCCGGTGGAGCCATAGATGTGGGAGTAATAGCCGGTGGCGAACGCGTACATCATCGCGTCGGAGTAGGTGCGCAGGTATTTCAGGACGTCGTCGGTGGCCTTGGAAATGACGATTGGCTCGTTGCCCACCAGGATCGCGCCGCGTTCCCGGTCGTACTCCTCCAACAGCACCCGACTGTTGCGTGGGTCGGTGCGGTAGTCGTTGGCCTTGATCACCTGCAGGAAGTTCAGGTTCAACAGCAGTACGACCATGAGCACGCCGCAGGCGACGGCGACGCGACGTAGCGGACGGTTCATCGCGCGCCTCCGAGCGGTAGCGAGGAGGCCATAGGCACGAGTTCGAGCGGTAGCGAGAGGGCAATCAACGCAGCACCATCGTTTCCGCTTCCTGGGTGGGCGGCAGTACCGGCGCGGGGCGGCGCGCGGTGTCGCTGATACGCAGCACGAGGGCGATCAACGCCCAGTTGGCCACCAGGGAGGAACCCCCGTAGGACAGGAACGGAGTGGTCAGACCGGTCAGCGGGATGAGTCGGGTGACGCCGCCGACCACCACGAACACCTGCAGGGTGACGATCACCGCGAGGCCCGCGGCGAGCAGCTTGCCGAAGGAGTCCCGCGCGGCCACCGCGGTGCGCAGCGTGCGGTGCACGATCACGGCGTAGATCAACAGAATCGCCATGGTCCCGGTCAGGCCGAGTTCCTCCCCTGCGGTGGCCATGATGAAGTCGGTCTTCGGGTAGGGCACCGTGCTTGGTCGGCCGTGACCCAGGCCGGTGCCCAGGATGCCGCCGGTGGCGAAGCCGAACAGCGACTGCACCAGCTGGTAGGAGCGGGAGCCGGAGTTCGCCGGGTCGAAGGCGTGCAGCCAGATGTCCACGCGCTCGTGCACGTGGCCGAACGCGTGGTAGGAGAAGTAGGCGCCGGCCATGAACAGGATCAGCCCGAAGAACAACCAGGAAACACGTTCGGTGGCGATGTAGAGCAGCACCACGAACACCCCGAAAAACAACAGCGAGGTGCCCAGGTCGTGCTCGGCGACCAGCAGCAGCAGACTGCCCCCCCAGGCCACGAGAATCGGGCCGAGGTCACGTCCGCGGGGCAGGTCGATGCCCAGGAACCGACGGCCCGCCAGCGCCAGAACGTCGCGTTTGACCACCAGGTAGCCGGCGAAGAACACGATCAGCGCGAGCTTGGCGAACTCACCGGGCTGGATGGAGAACCCGGCGAGGCGGACCCAGATACGCGCGCCGTTGACTTGGGAGTATCGCGCGGGCAGTACCGCGGGCAGGGCGAGCAGCACCAGACCGGCCGCGCCCAGGGTGTAGGTGTATCGCTGCAGCACGCGGTGGTCGCGCAGGGTCATCAGGACGCCGATGAACAACGCGATGCCGATCGCGGTCCAGACGAGTTGAACCCCGGAGTCGCCATGCGGGGTGAACGAGCCGATCTCCCGGCCCGCCTTCTTGTCGTCGAAGTCCAGCCGGTAGATCAGGGCCAGGCCCAGGCCGTTGAGCAGCACCACGCAGGGCAACAGCACCGGGTCGGCGTACCGGGCGAACTGACGCACCGCCAGGTGGGCGATGAACGCGTAGGCGCCGAGGGTCGCGGCGTAGCCGCCCAGGCCGCTGGGCCAGCGCCCGGCGACCCCGTAGCCGGCGTTGGCGTAGGCCGCCACCGAGATGCCCCAGGCGAAGACCAGCAGCACGAACTCGGTACCCCGGCGGGCCGGTAGCTCCTCGGGGGCGGCCATGGCGTTCATCCGGTCTCCCCCGAACAGCCGACTGCCGCAGGGGTTGGCTCCGGGCTGGGGGCGGTGCTGGGCTCGGAGATGTCCGTCGGGCTCGGGGAGGCGGTGGCCCGGCCGCTGCTCACCCCGGCGATCGGTTCCGTGGGCGTTGGTGACGGCGTCGCGGACGCAGCGGCCGCGGCCACGCCCGCAGCCGTCACGTTCGCCCGGTCTTGCCGGCAACTTGCCGCGGCCACCCGCAGTCGGGAGAGCACCTGGTGTGCCTCGTTCAGACTCGAGGCGAAGATCGAGTCCTGGACCTTGTCCCGGTCCAGCGTCGGCAGGTCGGACAGTGGCACTTCGGTGACTTCCACGCTGTGCGAAAGCGATTTGCCCAGCACCTGCTGGCGCAGCCCCTTGTAGATGGCGACCTGCCCGTTCTGCGCACCCACGTAGTACTGCGCCTGCGACCAGGCGTAACCCGCCCAGCCGACGGCGATCAACGCGACAACGACGCCGGCGATGAGCGCCCGCAACCACCAACCCTGCAGGCGCCGCCCGCCACTCTCGCGCAGCGCGGCCTGCGCGACGGGCAGCCCGGACAGGTCGATCTCCGAGGTGATCGGACCGCCCTGCTTGTATTTGCCGGCCGCGGCGCCCACCACCACCGGGTGGGTGGGGGACGGCTCCCCGACGTCGACCACGTCAGCCACCACGCAGGTGATGTTGTCCGGACCGCCCGCGCGCAGCGCGAGCTCGATCAGGGTGTCCGCGACGGTGGCCAGGTCATCGCCGGCCAGCGCCTCGGCGAGTTGGTCATCGGAAACCACGCCGGACAGGCCATCGCTGCAGACCAGGTAGCGGTCACCGAGCATTACCTCACGCACGGACAGGTCCGGCTCGGGGTTGCTGCGCCCGTCCAGGCAACGCAGCAGCAGCGAGCGCTGCGGGTGTACCGCGGCCTCGTCGGCGGTGATCCGTCCCTCGTCCTGCAGTTGCTGAACGAAAGTGTGGTCGTGGGTGATCTGCTGGATCTGACCGCCCCTCAGCAGATAGGCGCGCGAATCGCCGACGTGCACCAGGCCGAGCCGGCGACCGGACCACAGCACCGCGGTGAGCGTGGTGCCCATGCCGTCGAGTTGCGGGTGTTTCTCCACCATGTCGCTGATCGCCTCGTTGGCCTGATTCACCGCGCCGGCCAGGGCATCGAGCAACTCCGTGGACGGGACGTCGTCCTCCAGCGTGGCCAGCGTGGACAGCGCCACCGAACTGGCCACCTCGCCCGCCGCGTGCCCGCCCATGCCGTCGGCGACCGCGAGCAGGAACGGGCCGGCGTACCCGGAGTCCTCGTTGCCCTCGCGGATCAGCCCGACGTCGGAGCGGGCGACATAACGCAGCGCCAGAGTCATCCGGGCCCGTTACTTCCGCAGCTCAAAGGTCGTCTTGCCGATGCGGATCGCCACACCCAGCGGCACCGGGGTGGGTCCGAGCACCCGGTCCCGACCCAGGTACGTGCCGTTGGTGGAGCCCAGGTCCTCGACCAGCCACTGGCCGTTGGCCGGGTAGATGCGGGCGTGCCGGTTGGAGGCGTAGTCGTCATCGAGCACGAGCGTGGAGTCCGGGGCGCGGCCGAGGTTGACCGGTACGCCGTCGGTGAGGGTGACCGCGGTGCCGGACAGCGCCCCGGCAGTGACCACCAGTCGGGACGGGGTGCCGCGGCGTTGCTTGGGTTGCTTGGGCGGCTTCGGTTGCCGCGGCGGCGGGGCGACGGGGACCGGGCGGGCGCCGGTCGGCCGGGTGCCGAACAGGTCCGAGCGCATCACCGAGACCGTCGTGAGCACGAACAGCCACAGCACGGCAAGGAAGCCGAGCCGGATGACGGTGATGGTGAGTTCGGACACGGCGCCCCGGCCTACTCGGCGGGCTGCCGGTATACGAGCACGGTGTCGCCAATGCCGATGCACGCCCCGTCGTACAGCTCGGCCTTCCCGACCTGGGCGCCGTCCAGATGGGTGCCGTTGGTGGAGTCCAGGTCCACGATCAGGGCCGGCGGTCCGAGGTGGATCTCGGCATGCCGGCGGGACACGCCGGCATCGTCCACCCGCAGGTCGACCTGCGTGCCCCGGCCGAGGATGGTGATCGGGCGGGTCAGCGGATGTTGGTCCCCGTTCACCTCCAGGTATGGGGGCGCCGCCGGGGTCGGCGCCGGCTCCGGGCGCGGCTCGGCAATGACCTCGGTCTCCGCGCGGGCGTGCGAGGCGCGACGGGGGCGCGGGGGTTCGGCCTTTATCGGTTCCGGCGACTCCACCGCGGTCACGCTGGCCACCACGGTGCTCTTGATCCGGTGCACGCCGATGTCCAGGTCGGGCGCCTCGGTGAAGGTGACCTCGACGTCGCCGCGCAGTTGGTACTTCTGCTCCCGGGCGTGGTCGCGGACCACCTCGGCGAGTTCGATGCCGAGTGTCTCGGCGTACATGGCCAGGCGCTCGTAGTCGTGCGCGGACAGTTCCACGACGAACCGGTTGGGCACCAGCGTGGCGCCCTTTCCGACGATCGCCGCCCGGTCGTCGAGTTCCCGCTGCAGGGCGCTGGCGATCTCCACGGGCTGGACGTCGGCCTTGAAGGCCTTGGCGAAAGCGCCGCTGACCATGCCCTCGAGCCGGCGCTCGAAGCGCTGGAGAACTCCCACGTCCACCTCCCCTGGCGCGCGCCGGAATCCGGCGCGAGTCGAGTGCCCACAGTGCGCGCGACTTGTGCAGGGCCGATCGTATCGGCGCCGGGTGGTGCTGCCCCGGATCTGAGCCTTGCCCACAGGTCACAGAACGAACGGGCCGGGGCGTGATTTCCGCAGGGGTTTGGCTTGGTCCGAGCCCCATGTGGCTGGTGTTAGCCTGTCCCCCACACTCGCGCGGGTGGCGGAATAGGCAGACGCGCTGGATTCAGGTTCCAGTGCCCGCAAGGGCGTGGGGGTTCAACTCCCCCCTCGCGCACGGTACGAACATGGCCCCTGACCTGCATGAATAGGTCGGGGGCTGCGTTGTGCCGGTTGGGTGGGTCAGGAGCGCTCGGCCAGCACCGCGATGCCGGGGCCGGTGAGATCCCCAAGGGCGGCCTGGCGGCCGCCGGCCGCCAGCAGCAACGACATAACCGGGCCCTGCACCAGCGGCCCGGAGCCGACCCGGTAGTCGATATCGGTCGCGGTGAGGGTGAGCCCGGCGACCCTCTTGCGGCTGTGGATAACCGCCTGGCTTTTGGCGTAGAACGCGAGCGCGCGGGCCACCTGCTCGAGCGGGTAGTCCCGCTTGATCCCCAGTGGGCGGCGGATGTCCTCGCCGTGCACAAAGGCCTCGCCGAGCCACGTTTCCTTGGGCCCCGGCGGCGCGTTCGTCCGCCCCGACTCGGCGCGGAATGCGGCCAGCGTGGCTGCCGGGCCTTCCGCACCCTCGATGCGGACCTGCTTGCCGGCGAACCGGGCGAAATCGAAGCGGGCGGCGGCAATGTTCTTCAGGAACTTCGGCGGCGTCATCTTCGCCGCGGAGAGTTGGTGCGCCAGCACGTCGTGGATGGTCCACCCATCGCACAGCGACGGCGTGGCCCACTGCTCGGGCGTGAGGTCGGCCAGGTCGTCGGCGAGGGCGCGGCGTTCGGCATGGATTGTGGGCCAGATGCTCTCCGACACGGTGATCCTCCTCGATCGCCCGCATCATGGCACCACCCGGTCTGTGGTGGGCCTACGAGCGCCCGGGCAACCTGCGCCCGCTGCTCAAGGACCGCTGACCTCGGCCTCCAACCGCTTGCGGGCCTCGGCGAGAGCCTCAAGGCGCTCCGGGGTCTGTTCGGGCACCCGCAGCTCCATGTTCTCCAGGGTGTGCAGAACGATGCCGCAGACCATCGCGCGCATGGCGGGTTTGTCGTCGGCGGGGATGACGTACCACGGGGCGTACTTGGTGGAGGTCTGGCTGATCGCTTCTTCGTACGCATCCTGATACGCGTCGAAGAACTCGCGCTCGGCCAGGTCCGCGGTGGAGAACTTCCAGTTCTTCTCCGGATGCTCGAGGCGATCCAGCAACCGGCGGCGCTGCTCCTTGCGCGAGACGTGCAGGAAGAACTTCGCCACCGTCGTGCCGCTGCGCACCAGGTGATGCTCGAAGTTGTTGATGTCGGAGAAGCGGGCCTTCCACAGCCGGGCACCGGGCGGCGTGGCCTGCTCGGCCGCGAGTAGCTCCGGGTGCACCCGGACCACCAGCACGTCCTCGTAATATGACCGGTTGAACACGCCGATCAACCCGAGTTCGGGCAGCGCCTTCACGCTGCGCCACAGGAAGTCGTGGTGCAGCTCTTCCTGGGACGGTTGTTTGAACGAGGACACCCGGAATCCCTGCGGGTTCAGCGGGTCCAGCACCCGCTCGATCGTGCCGTCCTTCCCGGCCGCATCCATGCCCTGGAAGATCAGCAGCAGCGCCTTGCCGTGATCGGCGAACAACATCTCCTGCGCCTCGCGTAGCTCGGACTGCAACGCGGCGAGCCGTTCGTTGGTCGCGTCCTTGCCCTTGCCGGTCAACCAGTCCGCGGAGATTTCGTCGGTGCGGCGTTTGCCCAAATCGGCCGCGTCGCCGGGCGTCACCGCCAACTCCTTGATCGCCGATTTCGGCAACCGCACGTCCTTGCCCATGCACTGACCCTTCCACGCCGGCCGGGGACCACGCACGACCTACTCCGCGAACGAGGCATGTGGCAAGGTCGGCTTCGGTGGGTGAACGGCACCGAAATCAGCAACGAGAGGACCAACCATGCAGCTTCGTGGCCGTGATGTGCTGTTGCCGACGACGCAGGTCGGGTCGTACCCGCGGCCGATCTACATGCAGGGTCGGGTCTTCGACGTCGGCGCCGAGGCGCCGGAGTTCCCCAGCTACCGGACCCGTGAGCTCTACCGGGCCGCGGTCTCGGCGGTCGTGCACGACCAGGAGCGCATCGGTCTGGACATCGTCACCGACGGCGGGCAGCACTACGAGAACGAGACCGACTACGAGCTCTCCGAGCTGTTCCATTACCTGCCCAACCGGCTGGCGGGCATCCGTCCCTACGGCGATCGCGTCCAGGTCGGCAGCTACGACATGCCGATCTACAAGCCCACCATCGTCGGTGAGATCGGCTGGGTGCGTCCGGTGTTCAAGCCGGTCGCCGAGGCCACGCTGGACGCCACCGACGGCCCGGTGAAGATCAATACCGGGATGGGCCCGCTGACCATGGCGCTGCTGTCCACCGACACCTACTACAACGACCTGCCCGCGCTGGCGATGGCCTACGCGCGGGCCTACAACGCTGAGTTCTCCGACCTTGCCGCGCGCGGCGTGGATCAGATCCAGTTCTCCGAGGCCTACCCCGTCCTGTTCGCGTTGCTGGACCCGGCCGACTGGATGCTCGACGTCATCAACACCGCGCTGGACGGCGTGGACCTCTACAAGGTCGTGCACATGTGTTACGGCCACGAGGAGGGTCAGGCCGCAGTGCCCGACTCGGGGCCGATGGGTTCGAAGATCTTCCCCTGGGCGTTCGACATTCACGCCGACCAGCTGCACCTGGAGATGGCCAGCCAAAACTTCGAGGACACCAAGGCACTGGCCGCGTGGCCCGCGGACAAGGACCTGGGCATTGGCGCGGTCACCGTGAAGAACCTCAACGTTGATCCCACCGCGCGGATCGCCGACTGGATCCGGGCGACTATCGCTATGGTCCCGCCCGAGCGGGTGTGTATCTCCACCGACTGCTCGATCGCTTCGATGCGCCGCATCGTCGCGCAGAAGAAGCTGGGCTCGATGGTCGCGGCGCGGGACATCGTGCGCCGGGAACTCACCGGGTGAGCATCGTGCACCTGCCGTCCCGTTCCCCCACCGCGAGCGCCGACCCACTGCCCGGCGACATGCCCGAAGTCGCCCAGCTGCTCACCGATGCCGGATTCCTCGACGGGTTGAGCAGGGTGGCGGAAAAATACGGCATCCCGCCGGGCGCGGCGCCGAGCCAAGCGGGCGCGTGCCTGCGGGAGATGTCCGCCGTACACAATGCGCGGGTCAGTGAGCTGTGGCAGCGCGCCGGTCGGTGGATGATCCGCGGGTACGACGTGCTGGTCGACGACGACGGGCTGGCCGAGCTGCGTCGGCTGGACCGCAAGCACACACTGATCTTCCTGATCTCGCACCGCTCCTACCTGGACGAGTTCGTGCTGCCGGCCGCGCTGGTCAACGGCCACATGTCGCCGCTGTTCGGCATCGCGGGCGGCAACCTGAACTTCTTTCCGCTGGGCGATCTGGCCCGCCGCAACGGAATCGTGCACGTGCGCCGGGACACCTCCGACGCACCGATCTATCGGTATGCGCTGCGTTCGTTCATCGGACAGCTGGTGGCCAACAAGCACAACCTGTGCTGGTCCATCGAGGGTGGCCGGACCCGCACCGGCAAGCTGCGCCCGCCGCGCTACGGACTGCTGCGGTACGTGGCCGATGCGGTCGACGCGATCCCGGACGCTGACCCCCTGCTGGTCCCGGTGTCGCTGATGTACGACCAACTTCCGGTGCACGAGGTGTCCCGAATGGCCTCGGAGGCCCGGGGGCGCGCCAAGGAGGCGGAGAACCTGCGCTGGTTGGTCTCCTACGCCGCCGGGCTGAAAGAACGCCGCGGGCGGATCTACCTGGACTTCGGGGTGCCGCTGCCGCTGCGCGCCCGGTTGGACGAACTGCGCGCGGAATCGGTGACGCAGAATCAGGTGGAGCGGGTGGCGTTGGACGTCTGCCATCGACTGAACGCGGCCACCCCGATCACCCCGACCGCGGCGGTGTGCATCGCATTGCTGGCCCAGGACCGGGCGTTGACCCTGGACGAGGTGCTGGCCACGGTTCGTCCGCTGGCCGACTACGTCGCCACCCGGCATTGGCCGGTGGCCGGTGCGGCGAACCTGGCGGACCGGTCCACGCTGCGCTGGGCGTTGCGGGAGCTGGTGCGCTCCGGGGTGCTCACCGAGTACAGCGGCGGCACCGAGACGGTGTGGCGGGTCGGGCGCGACCAGCATCTGATCGCCGCGGTGTACCGCAACAGCGTGCTGCACGTGCTGCTCATGCGCGCGGTCGGCGAGCTGGCGCTGCTGGCCGTGGCCGAGGGCCGGGTGCAGGGCGCGACCGGTGGGCTGGGCGTGGCCACCAGGCTGCGCGAGCTGTTGAAGTTCGAGTTCTTCTTTGCCCAACGCGGCGGCTTCGTCGCCGACCTGCGCCGCGAGATCGAGATCCTGGCCGGGGACGTCGAGGAGTTCGAGGACCTGACGGCGGATCAGGCCGAGACATGGTTGGGTAAGTCGCGGCTGATGGTGTCCCCGCTGGTGCTCCGGCCGTACCTGGACGCCTACCGGGTGGTGGCCCGGTGCCTGGCCGATCTGAACGAGGAACCCGCCGATGAGGCCGAGCTGGTTTCCGCCGCGCTGGGCATCGGGCACCAGTGGGCGATGCAGCGCACGCTGGCCAACGAGGAATCGGTGTCCGGGGAGATGTTCACCACCGCGCTGAAGCTGGCCGCGCACCGCAACCTGCTCACCGCCGATGCACCGGAGCTGGCCGAGCGTCGGCGGCAGTTCGCAGAGGAGATCGAGGAGTTCGCGGCGGCCATTCGCCGGGTGACCGCGCGGCGCCCGGAACAGGAGGTCTGACGTGGCGGCGGAGCCGGGCGTGACGCGGCTCATCGAAGAGATCCGGGCCGGTGCGCGCGGGCCGAAGCTCGGCGCGATCTTCGACTTCGACGGCACGCTCATCGACGGGTATTCCGCGGCGACGCTGTACCAGTACCGGCTGCTGCACGGCGATCTCGGACCGTTCGAGATGTGGCGCACCATCCAACGCATGCGCGGTCCGACGCTGGACGAGGACGGCTTTGTCGAGTTGGTGCACGACGGTCTGAAGAGCTGGAACGGTCGGTCCTGGGAGGACTTCCTCGCGGTGGGTCGCGAGCTGTGCTGCGGCACCGCGGGTGGGTTCATCGGCAACCTGTTCCACGACGCCTGGCGTTTGGTGCGCGCGCACAAGGCCATGGGTCACACCGTGGTGATCGCGACCTCGGCCACCGAGATGCAGGTCGCGCCGCTGGCCGAACAGCTCGAGGTGCCGCACGTGTTGTGCACCCGGCTGGAGGTGGTGGACGGCCTGCTCACCGGCCGGGTTGCGGGCCGCACGCTGTGGGGCGCCGGGAAGATCGCCGCGGTGAAGGAGTTTGCCGACGCGCACGATATCGATCTGACGCTCAGTCACGCTTACGCGAATGGCGACGAGGACGTGCCGCTGTTGGCCGCGGTCGGAGAGCCGCACCCGGTGAACCCACAGCCGGAGTTGGCGGTGGCCGCTGCCGCGGCGGGATGGACCCCGTTGCGGTTCGACTCCGGGAAGGCCGGCCGGCTGGACGTCCGCCCGGCGCTGCGCACCGCGACGCTGTTCGGCACGTTCTTCGGCGCCGCGGGCGCCGGGGCGGCCTTGGGTCTGCTCAATCGCAGTCGCCGCGCCGGGGTGGACGTGGCGGGCACCTTCTTCGACGCCTTCGCCGGGCCGCTCACCGGCATTGACGTCAAAGTGATCGGCCAGGAGAACGCCTGGGCGGCGCGTCCCGCCGTGTTCCTGATCAACCACCAGAGTCACCTCGTCGACTTCCTGGCCACGGTGCATGTGCTGCGTCGCGGCTTCACCGCGGTGGCCAAGGCCGAGGTCAAATCGATGCCGTTGGTCGGTCCGCTGTTCGACCTGGCGGGCGTCGCGTTCCTGGACCGTTCGGACCGGGACAAGGCCATCGAGGCGCTGGGCCCGGCGTTGGACAAGCTGCGCGAAGGCACCTCGATCGTCGTCGCCCCGGAGGGCACCCGCTCGCTGACCCCACTGCCGGGGCCGTTCAAGAAGGGCGGGTTCCACCTGGCCATGCAGGCCGGGGTGCCGATCGTGCCGGTCGTCATTCGGAATGCCGGTGAGCTGATGTGGCGGCGGGCGCGCACTGTGCGGTCCGGCACCGTCGAGGTCGCGGTGCTGCCGCCGATCCCGACCGTCGGCTGGACCAAGCAGGACCTCGACGAGCACGTGGATGCCGTCCGGCAGTTGTACATCGACACCTTGGAGAACTGGCCGTCATGACCACCTACCTGCCCGCTGCCGGTGCCACGCACGAGGTCGACAACCAGCCGCCGCCGCTCGCCCCGTACGACGCGTCAGCGGACATCGCGTTGCTGGAGGCGTTGCGGCGCGAGGGTGGCGCCTGGGCCGAGCCGGACATCCGGCGGGTGGGACGGCTGGCCGGCAGCGAGGAAGCACAGGAGTGGGCCGATCTCGCCAACCGCAACGAGCCCGTCCTGCGCACCCACGACCGGTTCGGCAACCGGATCGACGAGGTGGATTTCCACCCGGCGTGGCATCACCTGATGCGGGTGGCGGTGGCCGAAGGACTCGGCGGTAGCGCCTGGACCGAGAGCAAACCCGCGGCGCACGTGGTCCGTTTCGCCACCGCGCTGACGTGGGATCACACCGAACTCGGGCACGCCTGTCCGATGGCGATGACCTATGCGGTGATCCCGGCGCTGCGCAAGGAGCCCGCGTTGGCCGCGCAGTACGAGGCGTTGTTGGGCAGCCGGGTCTACGACCCGGGTCTGCGTTTGCCGACGGAGAAGCGCGGCCTGCTCGCGGGCATGGGCATGACCGAGAAGCAGGGTGGCTCGGATGTGCGGGCCAACACCACGGTGGCCACGCCCACTGGTGAGGAGGGTGTCTATCTGCTGCGCGGGCACAAGTGGTTCACCTCGGCGCCGATGTGCGACCTGTTCCTGGTGCTGGCGCAGGCTCCGGACGGGTTGACCTGTTTCCTGGTGCCGCGGGTGTTGCCGGATGGTTCCCGCAACCCGTTCCGGATTCAGCGGTTGAAGGACAAGCTCGGGAACCGATCGAACGCGTCGAGTGAGCCGGAGTTCGACGGCACGCTGGCCCGACGGGTGGGGCCGGAAGGCCGTGGCGTCAAGACCATCATCGAGATGGTCAATTGCACGCGGTTGGACTGCATCAGCGGTTCGGCGACGCTGATGCGTAAGTCGTTGGTGGAGGCAGCGCACCATGTGCGACACCGTCGCGCGTTCGGGACGTTGTTGATCGATGCGCCGTTGATGCGCAATGTCTTGGCGGATTTGGCGTTGGAGTCCGAGGCGGCGACGGTGTTGACGTTGCGGTTGGCGGGGGCGACGGATCGGGCGATGGCCGGGGATGCGCAGGAGGCGTTGTTCCGGCGGATCGGGACGGCGGTGGGGAAGTACTGGGTGACCAAGCGGACGCCGCCGTTCACCGCGGAGGCGTTGGAATGCCTCGGTGGTAACGGATATGTCGAAGAGAGCGGGATGCCGCGGATTTATCGCGAGGCGCCGTTGAACTCGATCTGGGAGGGGTCGGGGAACGTCAACGCGTTGGATGTGTTGCGGGCGTTGGGGCGGGAGCCGGAGACGGCGGAGGCGTTTCTCGCGGAGTTGGAGTTGGCGCGGGGCGGGAACGGATACCTGGACGAGGAAATGACGGGGATCCGGGAGCATCTGGTCGCCGGGAATCACCTGGATACGCAGGCCCGGCGCGGTGTGGAGATTATGGCGGTGGCGCTGCAGGCGTCGCTGTTGGTGCGGTACGCGCCGAGTGCGGTGGCGGATGCGTTTTGTGAGACGCGGATCGGGCGGCGGGGCGGGTTGGCGTTCGGGACGTTGCCCTTGTCTGCCGACGTGAACGCGATCCTCGAGCGGGCTGTGGTGGCCTGAGTTCTCTGGTTGCCTGACGCGACTGTTAGTACGGCCTGGAGGTGGGGGGCGGGCGGGGTCTGCGTCACGGGTGCGGGCGGTCGGGGCGACGGGGGTCGAACAAAGATTCGAGTAATACTAAAATATTGCTTACAGGGTGACGATGCCGTGAGAAAATAAGTCATGTTCATCGACCGGGGGGACGACCCGCGGCACAGCGGCGGCGGCGGCGGCCGTTCGGGCGCGGCCGGGGTTGATCATCTGGGCGAGATCGCCCGGTTGGACGTCGAGATCGCGAAGTTGCAGGGCCGCCAGTTGGTGCACATGGCCGCCCAGGTCGCCGCGGTGGAGCAATCAGACCGCCACCTGCACACCTTGAATCCGCTCAAGTCCGCCTACGCCGAGATCAACCTGATGCTCAACGCCTCGGGCCGGCACGCGGACGATCGCATCGGCGCGGCGTGCGCGATGGCCACCGACTGCCCGCGCACCCTGGCCGCGGTGTGCACCGGGGAGATCACCGAGTACCGCGCGATCGTCATCCTGGACCAGACCTGCGGATTGCGTGGTGCCGAACGCGCCGCGGGCGAGGCCGAGGCGCTGGGGGTGGCCGCGGGACTGACCCCGGCGCGGTTGCGCGAGAAGGTGCAGCGCATCGTGGCCCGGATCAACCCCGGCGCAGTGATCAAGCGGCGGCAGGCCGAACGCAGCAAGCGCAACGTCTCTGTCTATCCCCAACCCGATGGCATGGCCACCCTGGTCGCCTATCTGACCGCGGAGGACGCGCACGAGATCTTCGGGGTCATCGACACCGCCGCCCGCGGGGCCAAAACCCCGGGTGATGAGCGCAGCATCGAGGGGCGCCGCGCCGATGCCCTGCACGATCTGATCTGCGCACCGAGCACCGGTGAGAAACGCGTTGGTTGGCACGCGCAGATCCTCATCCCGCTCGGCACGGTGCTCGGCTTGAACGGGGAACCCGGCTACCTACCCGGCTACGGGCCCATCCCCGCCGAGATCTGCCGAGAACTCGCCGCGGATGCCACCTGGCGGCGGATCCTCACCGACCCGGTCACCAACACCACCCTGGATGTTGCACCCAAGCGTTACCGCCCCGGCGCGCGGCTGTCCGAGCTCATCCACACCCGCGACAAAACCTGCCGTTGGCCCGGCTGCAACCGCACCCGCGTCGAAACCGACCACACCATCCGACGCGAACACGGCGGACTGACCGTGCGGGCCAACCTCGGTGACTTCTGCACCCACCACCACCAACTCAAGGACGCACCCGGCTGGAAGGTCTACCAGGACCCCGACGGGAACTTCACCTTCA